>CAIRND010000582.1 GCA_903879825.1 uncultured Geobacteraceae bacterium | reverse complement strand
GAGTGCCGGTAAGCGATTGAGTGAAAAAAAACGTCTCGGTGAGACATCGGTTGATCATCGTATGGCGCTTGTTGCCTATCCGAATGGTTTTCTTGAAGGTATTATGTATATGACCGGCGGAACAGTGCTGGCAACATACAGTATGTACGCTCTCACTCGTCATTCTTCATTATTATTGTATTCTGTGCCGTTGTGCTGTTTTGGTCTGTTGCGCTATATGTTCAGAATTAGATCCGGAAAGAGCGGTGATCCGACAGAATCATTGGTGAATGATTTGCCATTGCTGATTGTTGGGGTGGTATGGGTGAGTATGGTGGGGTGGGGGATCTATGGGCGGTAGTGTGGTGATTTTGTTTCATATGTGAATGGATCCTTCGTATCGTCTTTTGTCTCGACTTTTGGCATTGATAAATTTAAAAAGGAAGGATCAAGTATTCCTGATATGCAAGAACAGCCTGAACTTCTAATAAAACCTGGTATGGGTGCGATACATTACTGGAAAGATATCTGGCGCTATCGCGAGCTGTTTTTCTTTCTGGCTTGGCGCGATATCCTTGTCAGGTATAAGCAAACAGCCATTGGCATAGCCTGGAGCGTTATACGCCCCCTTGCAACTATGCTGGTTTTCACGGTGGTTTTCGGCACACTGGCCAAACTGCCGTCTAATGGCGTTCCGTACCCAATTATGGTTTATGCCGCCATGTTGCCGTGGCAGTTTTTTGCCAATTCATTAACCGAAAGCAGTAATTCTCTAATTGATAACGCCAATCTACTTACAAAAGTCTATTTCCCGAGACTGATAGTGCCGGCCGGGTCGGTGCTTGTCGGGTTGGTGGACTTTTTCATATCAATGGTTATACTGGTTATAATTATGGCGTGGTACCACTTCGTGCCTGATTTCAGGATGCTACTTCTTCCGCTCTTTCTTATACTGGCATTTCTGGCATCATTCGGCGCCGGTTTGTGGTTTTCGGCGCTTAACGTTAAGTATCGCGATTTTCGTTATGTTGTACCCTTTCTGGTACAATTTGGACTTTATATTTCACCGGTCGGTTTTTCAAGCTCCATCGTCCCGGAAAAGTGGCGCATGCTCTATTTTCTAAATCCCATGGTCGGGGTTATCGACGGCTTTCGTTGGGCCATTATGGGAGATGCATTTCCGGTATACTGGCCCGGGTTAGCACTATCAACTTCCCTGACCCTGTTGATATTTATTGGCGGACTTTTCTATTTCAGAAACATGGAACGCAGCTTTGCTGATGTGATATAGTCCGAAGAGATTGTTCATAAATGTTTTAATCTGATGAAAGAGTGAGTGTGGTGTGGTTATGTTAGCTCAATCTGAGCGGTTCCCGGTTTACTTTTGTGAGATAGTAAAGATACAGGTACAGGTACAGGTACAGGAATAAACCATGTCCACCGTCATCACTATTGAAAACCTGGGCAAGAAATACACCCTGCATCATCAACAACGTGATCAGTATACTGCTTTGCGGGATGTCATAACGAATGGTGTCAGAAACTTTTCAAAAAAGATTCTGACACCATTTACGCGTTTCCCTTCACCATTATCTGCTTCTCAAGAAGACTTCTGGTCTCTAAAAGATGTATCTTTCGAAGTCAAGCAGGGGGATCGAATTGGTATTATTGGTCGCAACGGTGCCGGTAAATCAACACTCCTCAAAATTCTCAGTCGCATTACTGAGCCAACCACCGGCAGCGTCAGGATAAAGGGGAGGGTGGCAAGTCTGTTGGAAGTAGGCACCGGTTTTCATCCGGAGTTGACCGGTCGGGAGAATATCTTTTTGAACGGCGCAATTTTGGGGATGGGAAGGGCGGAGATTAAGAAAAAGTTTAATGAGATTGTCGATTTTGCCGAGATTGAGAAGTTTCTGGATACTCCGGTAAAGCGTTATTCTTCCGGCATGTATGTTCGATTGGCGTTTGCTGTTGCTGCGCATCTGGAACCGGATATATTGATAGTGGATGAAGTGCTGGCAGTTGGGGATGCGCAATTCCAAAAAAAATGCTTGGGGAAGATGGAAGATGTTGGGAGAGAAGGGCGAACAGTGTTGTTTGTGAGTCATAATATGAGTGCGATTCGCAGCTTTTGTGCTGGAGTTGTTGTTTTGGATAAGGGTAGTGTATGCTTTTCAGGTTCATCGAATCAAGGGATTGACATATATCTCAAAGACACCATGGTTAGTTTCACTGACATAGACCTGAATGATTTTGCTCGATATGGTGATTATGGCAAGATACTGCATATACGTCGTATTTCTTTCAATTATGGTAAAGAAGTTTATCATGGAAAACCACTCAATGTACAAATAGAGTTCGAGTGTTTTGCCGATGTCGAAGGGGTCTCCATTGGAGCCGGTTTTTGTAATCGTGATGGGGTAAGAATATTGTCATTTGATTCCGACATTCCAGGGAATCGCAGATCATTCAAAAAGGGAAATATTGGTAAGGCAACATTTTCTATGCCTGAGTTATTGTTGGAGCCGAACACCTACAGCCTTGATGTTGGTTCACGCTCTAATGATAATTTCGGGCTTGAATATATGCCACAATGCGGAAACATAACTGTGTTGCCAAGCGAGAAAACCCCTTCAGTTATCGCTATGAGAGAGTCAGGACGTGGCGGTGTTCGTGTACCTACAGCATGGAATTTCACCGTTCTTGGTGCATAAAATTATGTATTGTAAAATATGTGGTAATATTACCGAATATTTCGGTAAAACAACGGTATTAAGAAAATATACAGCGGTTTACCAGAAATGCCCAAAGTGCGGCTTTGTTTATACACAAAACCCTTATTGGCTTTCAGAGTCATATGAAAACGCAATAGCTTCGACAGATATAGGCACTGTTTCGAGAGCTGGCACCAATTCAATACAGGCAAAATCTATAATTGAATTGTTATTTACTCCGTCAGCTAAATTTCTAGATTATGGTTCGGGTTACGGAATATTTGTTAGAAGGATGCGAGATATTGGTTATGACTACTTGGCTTATGATCGCCATTGTGCAAATCTTTTCTTAGAACAATTTACTGTTTCATCGATAGTTAATGATAGTTTCGAATTGGTTACGGCTTATGAGGTTGTTGAGCATCTTGAGGAACCACTTGTGTTTTTTTAACGACATTTTCAAGTGCACTGATTCACTGTTGTTTACGACAGAGTTTGTCCCTACCACTCCTCATGTTCCTCCTAATTGGTGGTACTATGGTGTTGATCACGGTCAACATATAAGTTTTTTTACAGAAAAATCGTTGCGGCACATTACAGGAGTATTTAGCAAACATCTTTACACCAGCTGTGGCAATCTTGATTTAATAACATCACGCCCTGTCAGAGATATTGTTTTTAGGCTGGCTACCAATCAAACTTTTTGCAAGTGGTTTTATCTCCTCAATAACCGTCCTTCACTACTTGAATCGGATTGGAAAAATATACTAAATAAGTCTTTTGGAGAGTTTAGATCATAGGATGTCAGAAATACTAAATACTCAGGTTTTACCTTCACCCTGTCCTGTATGCAACTCGAGTGCAACTCGAACATGGAGTAATCGCACATGACCTCTGCCTGACACTCAAAAGGTTTTTCGCTATAGTGAATGTTTCGAGTGTGGTTCAGTATTCTGCGATCCTCTGCCTACTGTTCAGGAATTGATTGGCAATTACGGAAAATATTTTGATTACAACTGGTTTGAAGAGCATCTCTCACTAAAGAAGATCCAGGCTAAAAATCGCTGGATGCGTTTACATAGATTGCTTAAAAAGTATCATGTAAAGCCAAAACGACTTCTTGATGTAGGTTGCGGTCATGGACTTTTTCTTGCCTCAGCGAAAAATTTTTTGATTGAAACTGTCGGTGTTGATTACCAGTCACAGGCCACGCATTATGCTCGTGACCAATTTGGTTTGAACATTATAGAAGGTGATTTTCGCTCACTTTCCGATGAAGGCAGTCTACCCGAAAAACACTTCGATATTATAACTTCGTGGCATTGTCTTGAGCACGACAGAGACCCGCTGGCTTATATGAAAGGAATTACTAAATTACTTACAACTGACGGAAAAGTTTTGATAGCTGTACCCAATGTACGGACGCCAGGAATGAAGATTATGAGAGAAGATTGGGTCTGGTGCCAACAACCTTATGTGCACGTCTTTCATTTTACGGAAAAGAGCATAGCTTTGCTTGCTCGCAAGTCGGGGCTAAAAGTTATATCGATTTGGACCCGGGATACTTGGGATGCCCATCTGGCCTTTGATTCATATGTTTTACCGCGCGTGATGCGCTTGGCGAAGCGACTTCATTATTTTGGTCATTGGCCCGCATTCTGGTTTGTTGAATGTTCACGGCTTGCTTGTTATGCTGCTACTTGCTACAAACACTGGCTATTAGGAAAAGAGCGCACCGATATGCATGGTTCAGAGTTGTTGATGCTGGCGGAAAGGGAAGATATTTAATGCATTTGCAGCCACGCACATACTGGCATGCAAATAAAGAATGTACACCGTTACGCCAAATGCGTTCCTTACTGAGATACCTCGAAAAACCCTTGATAACGACTCAGCGTTACAAGCATAAAATGGCTGTAGAGTGGTATTATCGTATAAATATCACTACGTTATGGTTAAAGGTAAAAAAAAATAATTTTTTTAAAACGCACCGGAAAGTAATCGTAATTAGTCAGGTAGTACATCTTGGAGACATTGTTGCTTGTGAACCGATTGTGCGTCAGGTTCGCACAGAAAATCCTGATGCATTCATTTTGTTTGCATTACACCGGAATTATCGAGAACTTGCAGATGCATTTCCAGAGGTTGACTATGTGCTTCCTTTGATCTGTATCTCTGAATGGGCTCGATTCGCCGGTTTGGCACTATTCGACAAAATATATGATTTGAATATTTATGGACGTTCCTGTGAAATATGTAAGGTCCCATGGCTTAAATCGGATGGTGACAGAGGGATTACCACCTCTAATTATTATAACTTTGGAAACCTTCTAGATATTTATTGCAAGACAGGGGGCGTTACTTCGAGCTCTGTCGGTCCCAAGCTGTCTCCCGGTGAGGAAAATATTGAAGTAGTGAGTAAACTTAATCTCCCGGATAAATTTGTTGTACTTCATGCCGGAAGTAATGAGCAAGATCGTGAATTGCCGGTTTCAGCATTATGTTCAATTATCAAGCACATCAACACCACTTGGGGATTGCCCGTAATAGAAATTGGACTTAAACACTTGGCTATCGCAGCAGAAGATAAAGTCAATCGTTCGCTTTGTAGTAATCTATCAATTCTCCAATCTGCCGAGGTTATCCGACGCAGTGTGCTTTATTTAGGCACAGACAGCGGTCCCGCTCATATGGCTAACGCGGTGGGGACATATGGGATCATTGTGTTAGGTCATTATAGGCACTTTTGCAATTACATGCCCTATTCCGGTGACTATGCGAACTCCATTCGAAGTGAGTTGCTCTACCATGATGGGCCAGTGGCTGAAATGCCGGTCGCACGAGTTATTGATGCAATTGATCGCCGTCTAACCGTTTTGGGGGAAACTGAATTGAGGTCATCGTAACAACCATTGCAGTAAATTAAAAATGCGACTCGTTATATTTTTTCACAGTAATATCAGTTTATTAAACAGTGATTCGGATGACTATGACTGAAAAAAAATTGATCAGGTGGATGACAAATAATCATTTTATCTGGACTCTGTTTTTTTGCCTTGTCTATATTTCTGCATTTGTTTTAAGCGGACGGGAAGTACGGTATGATTTAGATGGTTCCTGGTGTCTAGCCTTGGAATACGCTTTTAGGCACGATCTCCAATTTGGCAAGGATGTTATTTTCACATTTGGACCTTTTGGTTTTTTGTATCCTTCGTATAGCCAAGGAAATATCGTTGAGTTTCGGGTTCCGTTTGCACTTATATGGTGCGGTTTCATTGCCTGGACAACCACTCAGTTGGCGCATCAAATCCATGGGCCATTGAAATATTTATTTTTGGCTTGGTTCTTGGGTAGTAGTGTTGTTGTGGGTGTTCATTCACTGGATGTTCATGTACCGTTCGTAATGATATTTGGGGCTATGGTGCTTATGATTGACGTGCCGAAACGTAGGGTGTCGGCCGTGGTTTTTCTCATGGTGCTTGCTTTCCTTTCTCTTATCAAGTTCACCTTTTTTATGACAGCAGTGGTAAGTGTCTTGCTCTGTGCTGCCGTTCAGTCTGGACGTAGAAATATCAAGAAAGCTATCTTGATTGTGTTGCTGTTCAGCTTGTTTATCATTTTCTTCTGGCTGTCAGCAGGCCAACATATGGAAAACCTGGTGCCCTGGATAAGAGGGAGCCTTGCAGTTGCGGGTGGCTATACCGATGCGATGACGACTCTAGTTCCCAAATTCAGTATTTTTGTATCCAGCGTTATAGCCGGACTCCTCTTCATCACTGCTTTCGGGGTTGTCAATCTGACGTCACGAGTTAACATCGCACAGCTAGGTTTGATGACAGTTGTGCTTTTATGTCTGTTCTTTTCATGGAAGCATGGATTTACGAGAGCTGATGATCATGTCAATATTTACAACCTTGGCATACCTCTCTACTTTGCAGTACTGCTCACCAGACCTTTTCAAGAATATTTGCCGCATAGCGCCCGATTTTCTCTTGGTGTTTTGTTTGTAGGTGTAGTGATCTTCTGTTCGTTGGCTGCCAACTTCCAAGCTGCAGGCACCATACAGCGAGCAGTGCGCGGATGGCCTGGCCATCTAAAAGAAAATGCACTGATGGTTCTACAGTTGGCAGTTGGTGACTGGAGTAAGAATTTTAGTGCTCTAGAAAACCCCAATAATAATAGACTACTGGATCTGCCTGTTGCTCGACAGCTCATCGGGACTGCTCCGGTTGACGCTTTTAACTATAAGCAGAGTTACATTTTTGCCAATGGCCTGAACTACCGTCCGCGTCCAGTCATACAAGGTTACAGCGCTTATACCGACTATTTGCAAGTTATGAACCTTGCCATTTTCAAAAGTGAACAGCGACCACTCTTTCTACTGTTCAACATGGAAACAATCGACAACCGATACCCAACACTGGATGACGCTATCACCTTGCCTTTTATTTTCAATAACTATATGCCGATTGCAGTAGATGGTCCGTTCCTGGTTCTACGCGAAAAAACTGGCCTGCACACCAATATTATTATGAGACTACTAACTGAGCAAACTATCAAATTCAACGAGGTAATTGAACTGACGCCATGGAATGACGGTCCAATCATCATGCAGGTAACCATGAGGCCAACTTTTCTAGGGAAGGTGACTACGTTTTTGTACCATGCGCCAATTGTTTACCTGTCTACCCAAACCGCTGGGAAGGAGAACCAATATCGCTTCATTCCGCAAATGGCTGAACGCGGGTTTCTGGTGAGTCCTCTTATTGAGACCAATGACGATGTGCTCAACTTATTGTTGAAAACAAAGGGTATCAAGCCAGAAAACATCAAATTCGTCTATGCCTCAGCACTAAAGACGTTTGAGGAAAACTTCACGGTTCGACTATACCGTCCCGAAAATTTTCCTCCTGAAATAAGTGACCATCAGGAGCGAGAAAAACTCGCCCGACTTCGTAGTCCTTTATTTGATCATTAATTAATTAACATTTAAAATGCTGGGTCGTCAAAGCGATAGAATTCCAAGGGAAGCCTCTCTTGGTGCCGACACTAGTCAAATAGTTTAAAAATACCGATGAGAACTCAAATTGTGTCATTGCCGGTGTTCCGGCTAAAATAGTAAAGCATATAAATCCAGAGATATATGGACAGCATGAATAAAGCAAATAATCAGGAAAAGTCTGCTCGGCTCATTACATTTTATCTTCCGCAGTTCCATCCGATTCCTGAAAACGATGCTTGGTGGGGAGCGGGTTTCACTGAATGGAAAAATGCCGCCAAGGCCAAGCCCTTATTCAATGGGCATTACCAACCGCATCTGCCGGCGGACTTGGGATTCTATGATTTGAGACTTCCGGAGTCGCGCGATGCACAGGCCGCACTAGCTCGGGAATATGGGATCTATGGGTTCTGCTATTACCACTACTGGTTCAATGGTCGGAGAATTTTGGAACGTCCCTTTTCCGATGTGCTCTTCTCGGGTTCCCCGGATTTCCCCTTTTGCCTCTGCTGGGCTAATGAAAATTGGACAAGGGCGTGGGATGGTGGAAAAGAGCATATTCTTCTGGAGCAGAGCTATAGCCGTGAAGATGATATTAATCATATACGAAGCCTGATGCCGGCATTCGCCGATCCCCGATACATCCGCATCGACGGCAAGCCCCTGTTTCTAGTATACCGTTCCGAGCTTCTTCCAGACCCAGTATCAACATGCGAACTCTGGCGTACGGAGGCAATGAAAGCGGGGATTGGCGACCTGTATCTGGTTCGGGTTGAGAGTTTCGTGAGCGGCATCAATCCCCACTCCATGGGATTCGACGCAGCAGTCGAGTTTGCACCTGATTGGCGACACAAGGGAAGAGTTCAGCACCGGGATCTGTTTTCCAGGTTGTTGGTTAAGCTTGGCCTGCTATCTAGGTTTTATCTTGATAATGAAGTGCATGATTATGCTGAACTTGTTTCAGCCATGCTGAGTAAACCAATCCCCTCCTACCCATATTTTCGATGTGTCTGTCCGTCCTTTGATAATTCGGGGCGAAGAATTGGCCACTCCAGTGTGTTTCGGAACTGCACGCCGGATCAGTACGGGCGATGGCTTCATGAAGTGACCGAGTGGACTGTTGGTGCACATGCACCCGATACCCAACTCGTATTCATAAATGCCTGGAATGAATGGGGGGAGGGAAACCATCTCGAACCGGATCTTAAATGGGGACGGTCATATCTGGAACACACCAGAAGTACCGTGCCATTGCAAGAAGAAGTGACATCGTCACCATGAAGATATTGTTTTTCAGACATTCGCTCCTCAACAGAGGAGGAGACAAGATGATTGTCTCACATGCCAATTATCTGGTCTCCAGTGGGCATGAAGTTACTCTTCAGGTGAATACGATCGACACCATTTTCTCACTGGATGCCATGATCCAGATCCTGCCGATGCGCTGGAAGGGGAAGGTGGGGACACTTGCTACCGCCACAGGGCGTCTCGGTTCATACGATGCCATTATCGCGGACATTATTCCAGTCGCTCTTGCGCTTTCAGTTCATAACAGTAGCGCGGTAATCTACTTTGCTCAGGACTATGATGAATCCTATTATGCAACTGCAGCTCAGAAATATTTTATTCGGTTTCTTTATTTTGTTGGCCTAAGGATGCTTAAGATTCGTACGATTTCCGTTTCCACCGGTCTCGCCGATATCTTCCACCGTCGGTTCGCTCAGCGCTCGATCGTGGTAGAGAATGGGGTTGATTCAGGCATATTTTACCTGAATCCAGATGTGGAACTCGTAAACAAGAAAGAGGGAAGAAAGGCTGTTCTTGTGATGTCTCGAAGTGATCATCGCAAGGGATTTGACTTGGCTCGCTCGGTTATCCACCGACTTGCTTTGCAGTCTGCTGTCCCCTTTGAAGTTTGGTCGGTGGGTGAAAAAGCGGATGGATTACCGGCGTCCATCATTCATAGGGACTTGGGATATCTGAGTGGAGAGGCCCTCGCAAGTGTATTTAGTTCCGCTGATATATTCCTCTATCCATCGCGGCATGAAGGTTTCCCTCTGATGATCGTAGAGGCATTTGCCTGCAATTGTCCGGTTGTCACCACGGATGCTGTCTGTTTTGCCAAAAATAGTGAAAATGCATTGGTTACCTCTGTGGAGGATGTGGCAGCTCTCACTGATGCCTGTGCCATCCTGTTGACAAACCCAGAGATCGGAGTTTCTCTTTCGCAAAAAGCCATGATCTTTTCCAGGTCGCATGAACTGGCTGATACCCTTTGCAATTTTGAAGAAGTACTGGCAAGCATGTGCAGAATGTCTTCAGGTAAATCTGATGAAAGGTAACTATACCCGGAACGTCACCATAATTATACCGACACTCAATGCCGAGCCGTATCTTAAGCGCCTCCTTATCACCATTTCTACCCAATCGATTATCCCGCTCGAGGTTATTGTCATAGACTCCTCGTCCACCGATGCATCTGTCTCCATTGTTGGGTGCCAAGACAGATACGGAATACCGGTGCGCCTTGTCTCCATAGAACGACAGGACTTTTCTCATGGAAAAACGCGCAATCTGGCCGCATCTATGGCCCTAGGTGAAATTATTGTCTTTATTACACAGGACGCTCTACCCGCCAGTAGTGATTGGTTGGGAAATCTTATTGCGCCATTCCAAGATAAGTCTGTAGGCTGTGTGTTTGGTCGGCATCTGTCCAAACCCGGCGGGAATCCCGTAATTGCACTGGATATAGAACGGCACTTCGACTGTTTCGGTTATAAAGAGTATACCACGCAGCAGGTGGATTGGTTATCGGAGTCGTCGATTCTGGATTATCGTTCCCGAGAGGGATGGTACTGCTTTAACTCCAATGTAAACTCTGCCATCAGAAGGGGCATCTGGGAAAAGATTGGATTTCGTGCTGTCATGTATTCCGAGGATCAACTATTCGGCAGGGATCTTATTGAATCCGGGGGCAAAAAGGTTTATGCACGAAATGCGACAGTCTATCATTCGCACGAGTTTACCTTGCCGGAGTTTTTCAAAAGGTATTTCGATGAATACCGAGGTCTTAAAAACACCGTAGGATTTGTTGATAATACGGGTCTTATCAACTTCCTGCCGTGTGTTATGCTGGCTGTATGCCGAGATGTGTACTATTTGGCCGGTAAAAATATCGATAACAAGCTATATTGGTTGCTGTACACCCCACTCTTTCATATTGTCAGAAAGGCTGGCGCATACCTAGGAGGAAGGTATGAAAAGATTCCGCCGGTGTTGAGAAAATATCTATCTCTTGAGAACAGGGCATAATTAATGATATCTATTATTGTTAGCATGGCCAGGAGACTGGTTGTTATGGTGAAAAGTTACGGCATTGTTTCAACCGTCAGGTTGATTTGGATACTTATTTCAAATATGATGTATCTTGAGGAAAAGGATTATGATTTCGTGCTTCTACCGACTGAGAAGAGAGGTGAGGGTAAACACTTACCAAAAGGTCCATTAACACTTACCTGGTTCATTCCGGACTTTGATGTCGGTTCCGGAGGACACACGACTATTTTTCGTATTATCAGCCTGTTGCAAGTGCTTGGGCATAAAAGTACCATTGTTCTTATTCCTCCGACAAAATTCCAAAACAGGGGAAAGGCGCTTGAGGTTGTTGTTAGGCATTTTGTCACCGAATTTACAGGCGAGTTTATGTTTTGGGGGGAAGAACTACCAGAAAGTGATGTTGTCATAGCCACATCGTGGCAAACGGCTTACTATGTCAATTCGCTCGGCGGATCGGCCGGTCGCTTTTATTTCGTCCAGGATTTCGAACCCCATTTTTTTCCCATGGGATCCCTATATGTGTTTGCCGAGAATACCTATAGGCTTGGCCTAAAATGTTTGGCCGCGAGCCCGTGGCTTGCAAATCTGTTGCGTGAGAATTACGGTGCACAGGCAGCTTCTTTTGACCTCGCGTATTCACCTGGGCAATATTTCCCAATGAACATAACGCGTAAGCCTAAGACCGTACTGTTTTATGCCCGGCACCTGACAGTCAGGAGGGGGTTTGAACTGGGGATTCTGGCGCTTAAGTTACTTAAACGGGCTGCACCAGATGTGGAGGTAATCCTTTTTGGGGCGACCGCCTATCCCAACATACCTTTTCCCTGTACATGCCTTGGTGTACTGAGTCATGAAGAGCTGCTTCGCCTGTACAACATGGCTACCGTTGGGCTGGTGATATCCCTGACAAACTACTCACTTATTCCAAATGAGATGATGGCCTGCAGATTGCCTGTAGTTGACATGGAGACTGAGTGTATGTCCATGATTTATCGCAACGGCGTTGATATAGTCTTAGCACCTCCCGATCCCCACCGAATCGCTTCGGCAATTCTCAGTTTATTGCAGGATGACAGCTTCAGGGAGACAATCGCTAAAAATGCCCATCAGGCTGTAACAAGACTTACTTGGGAGAAAACAGCGCAACGAATTGATGAACTGATTAGGAATTTGTAAATGTCGCCCATGATTACAACCAGCTTCATTGTTGTTAATTGGAACGGTAGGAATCTCTTGGGAAAATGCCTTAGGGCCATTTTTCGTCAAAAAGGGACGTATGAGGTTATCCTGGTGGACAATGCCTCGGAGGACGGCTCCGTTGATTATGTGCATGATATGTTTCCCTTGGTGAAGGTATTGCCTTTGTCTAATAATTTTGGCTTTGCCGGAGGCAACAATGCCGGATATTCATTGGCATCCGGAAGATATCTAGCTTTAATAAATACTGATGTAATTCTTGAGGAAGGTTGGCTGGAGGAAATGGTTACTGCAATGGACGAGCATCCAACTGTTGGGATCTGTGCCTCTCGGATTATTAAAAGTGCGACCAGTATGCTGGACAGCGAAGGTGATTACTTTACAACTGCGTTTACCGTAAGTAGGCCGGGTGAGAACAAGTGCCCCATACCGTTTACCGATAGTAATAACTTATGTTTTGTGCCGGGAGCTTGCGCGGCTGCAGCGTTTTACAGAGTTGGAATGATCGATGATATTGGTTTGTTTGATGAGGACTTTTTTTTGAATCATGAAGACACCGACCTCAACTTACGAGCTTTGGTAACGGGATGGAAATGCTTACTTGTGCGCCGAGCGATTGCATTTCACGACGTCAGCGCCTCAATAGGGGCCATGAGCGACACCTCGGTATATTATTCCGCTAGGAACAGCCTTTGGGTTTGGTTGAAAAATGTTCCAACCTCTCTGATGTTGATGCTTTTTTTTCATCGGATTCTGTATGAAATGGCTTCAACCTTGGCTTTTTGCGTAATTCATCGAAAATGGAAGCCATATCTTAAGGGCAAAGTAGATTCATTCAGAATGTTTCCGCAAATGCTTGTCAAAAGGCAGGCTTTGCAATGTCGGAGAAGGACTCCGGTTCATGAGATTCGCAAAATGTTGCGTCCCTTGTTAAGCTATCTCCTGGAGAGGTTAAAGTGTGCCGTCTGAGTCACTATTTAGATTCAGATTCAGTTAACCGGATTTTCTCAGTGCTTGTTTACTGATACGGTGAACAGCGGTGATCTCGACCAACGAGTGGCAAGAAGGTCATATATGTCAAAAATAACCATCAACTTGAGGTGGTAAACCGTCACGCCCACTATAATTACCCGAGAGTTTTAAAAATCTATGCCATCTCTGAGTAAATACAGAATAAATATGACTCCACAGAACTGTCCGGTTTGCACTAGTAAAACTGAAACCGTCAGCTACCGCTTTGTTTATGACGTCGGCGAATTTTTCATCTATTGCTGTCGCCAATGCACCCTTGAATTCCTTCGCCCGCTACCACTCACCGAGATCAATGAGCGTCAAATGGAGAGTATCGGAGATGCAGAACTTTTTCATAGCGACCTTTTCCAAGCTCTCCACAAAATACTGATAATTGCTCCGGAAATCTCACGTGTACAAAAACTACTAGGTCGTACCGACTATTCCATGTTGGATGTCGGTTGTGGTACCGGCTGGATATCCAAAATATGGGCCGATTCAGGTGCACATGTTACCGGACTGGAACCTTCCGCTGCACGTGCAGCTGTAGCCCGTAAAAGAGGTATTCGGGTTCTCTCCTGTTATGCGGAGGATCTTGATGATGATGAACGGTATGATCTGATTGTCATTAGGCACGTAGTGGAACACCTTGAAAATCCGAAGAATCTCCTGAGCAGCTTTGTCTCACGTCTCAATCCGGGTGGATTGCTGCTGGTGGTTGTCCCCAATATTGACTGCATCGGCAGAAAGATATTTGATTCTGATTGGACGTGGGTACTACCGTGGCACTGTAATTTTTTCAATCCTCGTTCTCTTAAATACCTTCTTGAAGGGTGTGGCTATAACGTCGCAAAATCCTGGCAAACTCCGTCACCGCTCTGGTATCCGGAAAGCTTTGCCCTTAAGTATCCCCGTATCGGAGCCATGTTGAAGATATCTCCATTAACGATGCTTCTGTTCGCTCCTTTGGTAGGCTTGGGGTATATATCCGGGTTCAGTGATAATCTCACTATCATAGCCAAACCTAAGAGTTGGTCAAATCTATGATAAAATCTCTCATTCTCGGCGCCAAAACCTGTGGAAATACGAAGTCGGCAATAGGGACCACTCCTTCATGCAAGGGGAAGAGTTCGTTGATCGAATATTTACCGGTAAGGAGCTTACTTTGAGAGGTCAGGTCGCATGAATATCCGTCGCATGAAGCAACTGGACCAGGTAATTGGTCGGCTTTCGGCAGCCTTTATTCCTGTACCACTGCGCAAAAATTTGTCTTTCCCTCTCACATCTATCCTCCTCATCCGTCCCGGCGGCATTGGTGATGCGGTACTGCTTGCTCCTGCTATTAATTCTCTCAAAAATAAATGCCCCGCCATTCAAATTACCGTACTTGCCGAGCAACGCAATGGTGGCGTGTTTGAGCTGATCCCCGCCGTTAACAAACAGTTCTGTTATGATAGCCCCCGTGAACTGCTTCACGCCATGCAAGGCAATTATGATGTCGTGATTGACACTGAACAGAGCCATCGGCTGTCAGCAGTTGTGGCGAGATTTACATCAGCACCGGTTAAAATCGGTTTCAACACCAATGAGCGGCGGCGGATGTTTACCCATCAGATACCTTATTCCCATGATGAATACGAGGCGGTAAGTTTTGCCCACCTCCTTGATCCACTGGGGTTAGATGCAATGGGAGTAAAGATGTTGGCTCCGTTCCTGTCTATTCCGGAAGCTGCCTCTAAAAAAGCTGCCGGTCTGCTGGATTCAATTCAAGGCCAGCCGTTTGTATGCATCTTCCCCGGTGCCAGTATTCCTGAGCGCCGATGGGGTGCAGATCGTTTTAAGCAGGTGGCAGAAGTATTGTCAACTTTTGGAATGAATGTTGTCGTTGTGGGTGGGGGCGAGGATCATCATCAGGGAGAGGCGATTACTGGGGGAGGTTTGGGACAGAATCTTGCGGGTGAGACTTCTTTATCAGAAACGGCTGCCATTATCCAAAAAAGTTCCTTACTTCTGAGCGGCGATTCCGGTGTGCTGCACATCGCGGTGGGTCTTGGTGTGCCGACTGTATCTCTGTTCGGGCCTGGAAGGTCAAAAAAGTGG
>CAIRND010000581.1 GCA_903879825.1 uncultured Geobacteraceae bacterium | reverse complement strand
CCGGTGGAGCTGTTCATGATAATTTTCCGGCCAACCTGTCCTCCGATATCTTTGGCGACGACCGGTATGCGGTACTCCTCCAGCATCTGAAAGGCAAGTGTCAAATTACGATCTCCGATCATGAAGACCTCAAGTCCCGTTCCGGACACATTGGCACCGCCGAAAACCTTGGCGATCAGGTTTTCACGTTTACAACCGATGAACAGCATTTTGCTCAGCAGCTTTTCCATGGCTATGTTGCCGTATTTTGGTGTTGCCAACCCCTCACCATTCCACAGCGGCAGCATCATGTGGTTCATCCCCCCCCTGTGCGTCAGCTGATCCCACAGACAGACCGCGACACATGAGCCAAGAATGGTACTGATCCGGTATTCTTGGGGTTCCGCAAAGATAGTGCCGGGAAAGAGAAAGTGTGTATTGATTGAATCTTCAATAAGCACAGGCTTTACGCCTCACTCATATCATCAAAAATGAACAGATTTCCCGCTTCTAAAAAGGAATTTTCGTCATCTAAAAGTGAGCACGGAGGAATGGATACGGTGAACTGTGTCCCTTCACCAGGGGCACTTACCAGGCTGATACTGCCATGCATAAGCTCCACAAGAGCCTTGGCAATACTGAGGCCGAGACCATGCCCCAGATGCGAACGGGTTGAGCCACTATCCAATTGCACAAAACGGTCAAATATACGTTGATGGTCTGCCGGTGCGATACCGATGCCATTATCCTGAACGGAGATCCGCAAGAAACCATCGCCGCTCACAGAGAATGAAACAGCAACGACCCCTCCGTCACCACTGAATTCAATGGCATTAGCCAGGAGATTGGAGACAATTATTTGCGTTTTTTCGACATCAAAAGCGGCAATACGTTCATCTTCATTCAATGAAGGAGTAAGAACAAGCGATACATTCTTTTTTGCGGCACTATGTAAAAACAGATCTATTAAATCGCGCAGGACAGATGCGACATGAGCCTTCATACAGTGGGGGCTGACCTCCCCCGCCTCCAGTTCCGCGGCCATGAAGATATTGCGAAGCTGAAAGTCAAGATGGTTGGCTTCCGCCCCGATCAAAGAGGTTAAACAGGCAATTTCTTCATTTCCGGCACCGACTATTGCAAGCTGTCCTGCCAAACCCATAATGGCATTGAGCGGATTATTTATTTCATTGCGGATATTAGAAAGAAAGTTACTTTTAAGGGATTCTGATCGTTCCAGCTTTTCGTTCATTTCCAGCAACTTACGATTAACCACACTCAAATCAGAAAAAGCCTTGCGGCTTTGGGCAAAACGGTTTGACAGCTCCTCAATTAAGACATCATCGGATACATTCATACTCGACTCCCTTGTCTTTAGTTGCACAACCGTAACACTTCGTGCGCAATATTCTGCAACGGCATTATCTTGTTGACGCCACCAAGCTTGACCGCTTCGTGCGGCATTCCGTAGACCACGCAGGATGCCTCGTCCTGGGCAATCGTTATTGCGCCGGCATCATGCATCTCTTTCATGCCGTGGGCACCGTCATCACCCATGCCGGTCATGATAACGCCAACGGCATTTTTGCCGGCATAACGGGCTGCTGAACGAAACAACACATCAACCGAGGGGCGATGGCGTGAAACAAGCGGACCATCCTTAATCTCGACATAATAGCGGGCGCCACTTCGTTTCAGCAGCACATGATGATTACCGGGAGCTATCAAAGCCCTGCCGCGAACGATGGTGTCATTATCCTGGGCCTCTTTCACCGTCACTCGACATATGGAATCAAGCCGTTTCGCAAAAGCTGCGGTAAAATTTTCCGGCATGTGCTGAACAATAACAATACCGGGAGCATCCTCCGGCAACATCTCCAGAAACACCCTTAGCGCCTCTGTGCCACCGGTAGATGCGCCAACAACAACCACCTTTTCAGTCGTAAGGAGCATCGCCTTGGAATTCGGCTTCTCCATGATAACGTCGGCGGTGTACTTGGGTGAAATCTCTTTCATGGTGCGCATCGCCCTCATCGGTCCGATTCGGGCAGCGGCAGCGCCTTTGACCGCATCGCAGATACGCATCTTCGATTCTTCAATAAATTGTTTCGTGCCCATTTTAGGTTTGGTAATGATATCGACGGCACCATATTCCAATGCTTTCAGAGCCGTTTCACTGCCGCTTTCAGCCAGACTGGAGCACATTACCACCGGTATCGGGTGTTGACTCATCAGTTTTTGTAAAAACGTAAGCCCATCCATGCGGGGCATTTCGACATCAAGCGTGATCACATCAGGGATGACCGTCCGCATCCGTTCCGCAGCAAGAATCGGATCTGCCGCACTACCGACCACTTCAATGTCAGGATCGGAACTAAGGATGTCGCATAAAGTCTGACGTACCAGCGCAGAATCATCAATTATCAGAACTTTAATTTTCTTCATTGAATAGTATCCTCAGTAATAGTCTGTTTTCCCGCCCGCATCCTTCGTACAAAGACATCGCCACTTCGTGTACAGAAAAACAGTTTCCGTCCTTGCAGACCACCAGTGTCACGGGCGGAAACAGTAAGTCCCAAGGCTGCGAGCACTGTTTCGGCCTGCGCTATGTTTTGATCCCCCACAGTGTTCCTGTCCGGTGCCCGTTCACCCATATTCAGTACCTGGGCACCACCAAACAGTTTGATCACCAGATCGTTGGCGACCCCGCAAGACAATATTTTGTCATAAATATGATGCAGAGCGGTATCGACATAGCGGAGATCATTGTCCCTGCCAACGTTTTCAGGCAGCATGGCGTGGCAGATGGCAGCAAAACCACGGGAAGCCGAAAACAGTGTAACCGCTACGCACGATCCAAGAACGGTTGAAATCAGCACCGGTGTGCGGGAGATAAGCACTTCACCAGGCTTGAGGTAAATATTATGGCTATGTGAGGCGATCAGAGATTTCATTCACTTCCTGTACACCGTCGATGCAACAGCTTTAAAATCGACATCGAGACCACTCAAAGTTTCCGAATGTCCGATAAACAGATAGCCGCCCGGTTTGAGCTGTTTGTAAAATTTTCGCATCAGGGTCTGCTGGGTCGGTTTGTCAAAATAGATCACCACATTACGGCAAAAAATAATGTCCATTTTTTCCGTAATACCAAGATCGTCATCCATGAAATTAATCCGCCGGAATGTAACAAGAGAGCGCAACTGCGGAGAAATACGTACCAGGGATTTGGTCTTTTCCCGGCTGCGGGTCAGATACTTTTTTTTCAGGTTCAGCGGAATGGGATCGGTTCTTTCTTCGGGATAAATGCCGGTTTTGGCGGTCTGCAGCACTTGAGTACAGATATCGGAGGCGGTGATCGCGGCACGGAAATCGGGACGGCCAATGGCAAATTCAGACAGCACCATCGCCAGGGTATAAGGTTCTTCACCAGTCGAACAACCGGCACTCCAGATACGAAGCGGGTCGCGCAACAGGTCACCACGGGACTCTATGATAGTTGGTATCGCGGTTTTGACCATGAATTCGAAGTGGCCCGGCTCGCGAAAAAAGTCCGTTTTGTTTGTGGTAACAACATCTATCAGATGAATCAACTCTGCGGCCCGTCCCTGTGGACTAAAGACATATTCGCTATATTCCTCAAACGAGGCGATGGAATTAGCCTTCAGCCGCTTCTGCAAGCGTGCTTCCAGCATGGTTTTTTTGGCGGGAGGCATCTTGATACCGGCATGATCGTAGATAAATCCGCTGAAACGTTGAAATTCACGATCAGACAGGGTTGCCGGAAGTCGAGGGCTCATGGGGTCACGGGGATTTGTCACGAATTATTCCTCTCACTAAGAGCACGTTCCTGATCTTCAATGGCCCGCAGCAGAACCCCCATGTCCAGAATCAGCGCCACGGTTCCATCACCAAGAATGGTGGCACCGGAAACACCCTTCACATCTCGGTACATCTTGCCCAGCGATTTAATAACAGTCTGATGTTCACCGACCACATGATCCACCACAAAACCTACCTTGGTGCCGTGGATATCGGCAATGACGATCTGTTCGATGTCCGGACGCGGCTCAGTGATGTGGAAATGCTGGCGCAGCGGGATATAGGGAATAATTGCGCCGCGCACGTTGGCCAGATTGCGACCATGGGCGTTTTTGATATCATCGCGGGTCAGCTCGACGCACTCTTCTATGGCAGCCAGCGGCAGCACATAATGATCGGTGCCGATCTTGACCAACAGGCTGTCGATAATCGCCAGAGTCAGCGGGATTTTAAGTGTAATTGTCGTACCGGTACCGCGTACGCTATCCACTCCAATCGAACCACGCAACCCTTCGATACCGCGCTTGACGACGTCCATCCCGACCCCGCGCCCGGAAACGCTGGTTACCTTGGCAGCGGTTGAGAAGCCGGGTGAGAAGATCTGGGCATATATTTCCCTGTCAGATGCTTCCGTATGAGCAGGCAGCAGGCCGCGTTCGATGGCCTTGGCACGAATGGTGTCACGGTCCAGACCGGCGCCGTCATCGCGTATTGTGACCAGAACCGAGTCGCCGGAATGTTCGGCACCCAGATAAACCGTGCCGTGTGACGATTTACCGGCTGCCCGGCGTGCATCCGGCATTTCGATACCATGGTCGATACTGTTGCGGATAATATGCACCAGCGGGTCGTTTAGTTTTTCGATGACGGTTTTATCCAATTCAGTTTCAGCGCCAAAAGTTTCAAGTTCAATCTCTTTACCCAATTCGTTGGAAAGATCACGTACCAGGCGTTTGAATTTGCTGAAAGTACTGCCGATCGGAAGCATGCGTATGTTGAGTGCGGTGTCGCGCAGTTCGTTGGTGAGACGCTCAACCTCTTCGGATATGGCGATAAAGGTGGGATCACCGCCGGCCAGAGATACCTGCGACAAATGGGCCTGCACCGTCACCATTTCACCAACCAGATTGATCAGCTGATCCAGACGTTCAGCCGGAACGCGGATGCTGGCTGCGGCCTCCATCGGCGGTGCTTCGCTGCGCTCTTTACGGACACTTTTGACGTGCTGCTGTTCCACCAGAGCCGACTGCACTTTTTCCGGTGAGACGATACCCTGCTCTACCAGTAGTTCCCCGAAACGCTTCTGCAGCATCAACACCTTCTGCATCTCGACCGGTGAGAGATCACCACGTTCGACAAGAATGTGTCCCAGTTTTTTATAGCCGTCTTCACGGTCGATCAAGCCGCTTTTGTCAATCAGCTCGATTTTAATGTCGCAATCATCCTCAACAAAAATAAAAACATCTTTGATGGCATCCTCACCACGGGTCGTCGTCAGAATGATATCCCAGTAGATGTAACAATT
>CAIRND010000580.1 GCA_903879825.1 uncultured Geobacteraceae bacterium | reverse complement strand
GCAGACGCGCCAATAATACGAATATCAGCGGCAAGTTTCCGGATGCCTCCCACTCGTTCAAAAGTACCCTCCTGAATAAAGCGAAGAACTTTTACCTGTGTGCCACTCGGCAGTTCACCAATATCATCCAAAAACAGCGTGCCGCCATCAGCCTGATCAAAGCGCCCTTTTTTATGTGATGTCGCGCCGGCAAAGGCACCCTTTTCATGACCAAACAGCTCACTTTCAATCAATCCCTCCGGGATAGCGGAGCAATGAATCGTGACAAAAGGGCGCTCACGCCGCGGGCTGTTGCAGTGAATTGTGCTCGCTATCAACTCCTTTCCAGAACCGTTTTCACCGAGTATCAATACGGAAGCTGTTGTTGACGCCACACGCTGAATCTGCTCCCGCATGATAGCAATATCCGCTGATTCGCCGATAAGTTCATACTCTGCAGAAACGGATCGTTTGAGTTCGGCATTTTCTTCTTTCAGCTCCTGCAGTTGTAAGGCGTTGGCAACACTGATGAGGACTTTTTCAAGAGAAAGCGGCTTTTCAATAAAATCGAAAGCACCCAGTTTTGTGGCGCGAACAGCCGTCTCAATTGTGCCATGTCCGGAAATCATAATAACCGTAATATGAGGATGCTGTTTTTTAAGTTTTTCAAGGGTTTCCAAACCGTCCATACCCGGCATCCAGATATCGAGCAGAATCAGGTCAGGAAGGTCATGGCGGGCGCATTCGATACCTTCGGCACCACTTTCCGCACACAGGACCTGATAACCCTCGTCCTCAAGAATTCCGGCCAATGCCGTCCTAATATCTTTTTCATCATCTATTATCAAAATGGAATGCTGCATAACTGCTCCCTGTAGTACTAAGATTTGTTACCCGACGGGCAACTCCACGACAAAAACCGCTCCGTGCGGCATATTGTCCCGAATTCGCACAAAACCGCCGTGGTCTGTTACGATACTGCTCACAATGGCCAGCCCAAGTCCGGTGCCACCTTTCTTGGTTGAAAAATACGGTTCAAATAAGCGCGGCTTGTCTCCAGGCGAAATGCCCGGCCCATCATCAGCTATGCTGATGGTCGCCATTTTCAGTACATCATCAAAGCGTGTTGTCAGAGAAACAGCACCATGCTCTGCCAGTGCAGCAACCGCATTTTCCAGAATATTGATCAGCACACGCTTGATTTGATCACGATCAATCATTAACATCGGCATGGCGGCATCAAGAGAAATTTCAAAAGTAACACCAAGATGTGCTTCCTGATACAACGTCAGAGATTCACGAATCAAAGCGTTGAGGTCGTTTGGTTCGGGCTGAATTGCGGGCATTCGTGCAAAATTTGAAAATTCATTTACCAAGGTTTTCAGATCATCGACCGATTTGATTATCATCTCCGTACATTCGTCAAAAACCTTCTCATCATCACTAAAACGGGAAAGATAACGCTTCCTGAGACGTTGAGCAGAGAGTTGAATCGGAGTCAGCGGATTTTTAATTTCATGGGCTATTCTCCGCGCGACTTCACGCCACGCGGCCATGCGCTGTGCTCGCATCATCTGAGTCAAGTCATCAAGTACGGCTACCATCCCCAGAATCTCTCCGTTTCCGCCTCGCAACAGCGTCAAATGAAGTTGCAAGGTTATACGAGAACCATTCAGATCAAGAAAAATCTGTTTACTAATAGTCCCATGCTTCGACTGCAAAAGTTCTTTGATCGAATCAGTTGCAAGCTCCAGGTGTTTATCGATAATTACCTCACGGTAGTTTTTACCGATAACTTTCTCGGCGCTTAGACTGAGTAAACGCTCTGCAGATGTATTGATTGTACGTATCAGTCCCTCGCTATCGATTGAGATAACGCCAGCCGCAATATTTCTCAGCACAATTTCCATATACTGCTGACGGCGTTCGATTTCCTGTTTACTGCGGAGTAGTTCGACAGTGGATACATTCAGTGCGTTCTGTTTGGTACGCAAATCATCCGTCATAAGATTAAACGACTGGACCAGCATGCCTATTTCATCTACTGAATAGGATTCTATCCTGACATCAAGGTTACCGTCAGCTACGGCACGAGTCGCATCAACCAGCTCCTGAAGTGGCCTGGTCATGCTGTTTGCCAGATAGACCCCCATCCAGTACGCAAAGAATATAATCACCATTGCTATCAAAAACAGAGTAATTATATAGCCGGTTCGGATCGGATTTTTCATGATTTTGAGCTGGCGGAATTCGTGGTAAGAGGCGGTGATTTCCTTCATTTTATTAACAAGTGAATACGGTACGTAATAGTTTACTACGACAACGCCAACGATATCCGATTTATTCCAGGTTGAGCGTATCGGCACAATACCCCGGATTAAATCAGCTTTTCCCGCCTGATTGACCCGAGTCAGCTCTTCACCCGCAAGTCCACGTTTAATATCTTCCGAAGATGGGTTGGTAAATTCCCCTTTTGGTACCGCAGGATTTGAGGCCCGGACCAATTCCTCCCGCTGAGCAGAATACACCTCAACGACCCCCAGATTATATTCAATCTGCTTTTGATGAATCAGGCGTTTGAGCTGCGGAAGATTCGCTTCGTTAAGCAGTTTTTCGTCTTTAATAAAGGTGCTGATTTGATTACCGTAATACAACGAATTGGATGCCGAGCTTTTGTAGTACGTCTGCGCAACTTCAAGTGACTCACTTAATGACGTTTCAACCTGATTGTTAAACCAGTTATGGACGGTGTTGTTTATAAAGCCGGCAGCGGCAAAAAAGAGAAGCAAGGTGGGGACAAGTGACAGGGCTACGAATGAAAGTACCAGTTTAGTACGGAGTTTTTTGGCAAAAGGATTTGAGCGACTCTCAATAAAAAGTTTTGCAACATTGCGACTAACAAGGTACACCAACAGAATAACTAGCAATATTACAACATTAATTACGGCAAAAATTGCTATATTACTGCCCATTTTGGCATTTGCACTTAACTGAGTGAGACTGATTTCAGCCCTGGTCAGAAAAATAATTAAAATAACAGCCAAAACGATAACAATCGCTTCACGAAATCTTTTTTTTCGCTCTACCGGTGAAACGCTGGTATTCATACGGTGGAAATTCCTTTCATCAATCAGACGTGCCGATAGTAGCATGGAAATAATCTGTTTTAAACTTCATTGTTGCATTTTTGCATCAATTGCTGATTCGTTTCAGGTATGATATTGTTCAGGTTGATACATCAGAGAGGAACTAATCAATGCGCATCCAAGACTCATCATCTTTACGGGAACTTGATAAAAATACGAAGAGCTCTTCACCGATGAAAAAAATCATGAATTCTTTTTTTGCAGAGGAATTGAGTCATAAAGAAGATGACGTTTCCTCATATCAGGATGATATTGACACTCTCCGGAGCGATATTGAAAAAGCGGGAAACCGGCTGACCTCAGATCCTATACTTGCAAACTTCAAACATTTTCGTGACCTGTTGAGTACGCTTGCAAAACGGGTGAACACGGAGGCATACCGGCTTGACAAGGTCGGGGGAACCCCCCAAAATCCTCGCTACTACGAGATTATTACCGTTATCAATCGGGAGGCTGATATCCTGTATAATCTTATAGTCAAAGAGAATAAGGATACCATGGCCATTACCGCAAAAGTCATAGGCATCAAGGGATTGGTAGTTGATTTAGTAACCTGAGCAGATAAACAGCATCTATACTGTACGTAAATATTGATACAAAAGGACTGCATAATGAATGATACAGAATTGAACGCGACAGTACAAAAAGGACTCGATCTTCTTGATATGGGAAAGGCAAAACAAGCGATCGTACTATTTGAAGAGTATTTGAACGGCAATAAAAATCTGCCCGACAGCTGGTTCTATCTCGGGGATGCGTTGGCAGAAGATGGTCGCCTGGATGACGCCATTGCCCGTTACCGTGAAGGCCTCAAACTTGCTCCTGAGGATGCCGATGCACTGACAACGTTGGGGGACATGCTACTTGAGGCAGGCAATCACAAAGAGTCACTGGTCTGTTATAAAAAAGTTTTGGCGATAGACCCCAAAGATGCGGACGCTCTCGTAAGTATTGGCTTAGTGCATAACAGCCAGGACAGGAGTGAAGATGCCATCAGTGCTTTTAAACAGGCGCTTGAGCTTGAGCCGGAAAACGTGTTTGCACTTAATGCCCTGGGTGATTCACTGTACGGACAGGGAGATGTTGATGGTGCAATAGCCGCCTTCACTAAAAGTGTAGAACTTGATCCCAAGGACCCTGCCGCCCACTTCAACCTGGGTGAGCTGTATTATGATCTTGAAGAATTGGAAGAAGCGGAAGATTCCTGCCTTGAAGCGGTGCGTTGTGACCCGACCTACAGCATGGCGTATTTGACACTGGGTGGTATCTGCATGGATCAGGACCGTACGGCTGATGCCATTGCTCATTTTGAACACTATCTCACTTATGAAAAATCGGCTCAGGCAATAGACATGATTGCCGAGGTAAAGGCAGTTATTGAAGGTCTCAAAGAAGAATTAAAGGGGTAATAATGCTGCACCAAAAGCCAGTGTTGATAGATTCACATGCCCACATTTACTATCGTGACTATGCCGGCGATTTTGACGACATGCTAAAACGGGCTGAAGATGCCGGCGTGATGGCCATAGTGGTCGTCGGCACCGACATTGAATCAAGTCGGGAATCCGTCGAACTAGCCGAGAAATACCCGCAACTGTACGCCGCTGTCGGCATTCATCCCCATGACGCCGGACGGGTTACCGCTGCTTGTTACGATGTAATTAAAGCCCTTGCTGTTTCAAGTAGCAAAGTTGTCGCCATTGGTGAAATAGGACTCGATTTTTACCGAGATCGCTCGCCACGTGACCAGCAGGAAATTGTTTTTCGCCGCTTTCTTCAGATTGCTGCAGAACTGCACAAACCGGTTATCATCCATGATCGCGATGCCCATGACCGTGTTATAACAATTATGCGGGAAGAAACCGTTCGCAGGGGTGTGCTGCACTGTTTTTCCGGCGATGTTACTCTTGCCTCAGAGGCTGCCGCGCTTGGCTTCTATATCTCGATCCCCGGCACGATCACCTACCCCGGCAATCAGAGTTTGCGGGATGTTGTACAGGCTGTCAGCATCGATCGCATGCTGGTAGAGACCGACTGCCCCTATCTCACTCCTGTCCCGCACCGCGGCAAACGCAACGAACCAGCCTATGTACAATTGGCCGCAGAAAAGCTTGCAGAAGTCAAAGGTCTTACGGTGGAGGATGTCGCCCGCATTACCACCAAAAACGCCAGTGATCTTTTCGGTATAAACCTCTGGGATCAATCTGCAAAGATAGCCTACCGTATCCGCAACTCTTTGTACCTGAACATCACCAACCGCTGCTCAAACCACTGTACTTTCTGCCCGAAATTTGACGATTTAACGGTTAAAGGGCATAATTTGATGCTGAATAGTGAACCTTCATTTGAAGAGATTCTGGCAGCAATCGGTCAACCGACAGACATTGACGAAGTAGTATTTTGCGGCTTCGGAGAACCTCTTATTCGTCTTGACCTGGTCAAACAGGTGGCCGGTGAACTTAAGCGCAGAGGGTATCGTATCCGGATAAACACTGATGGTCAGGCAAATTATCTGCATGGACGAAATATCCTGACGGAACTTGCCGGTCTGGTGGACTGCATTTCGGTCAGTCTCAACGCATCCGATGCGGCAACATACTGCACGCTCTGCAACACGCCTTTCGGCGTAGCCGGGTTCACTAGTATCTGTGACTTCATTCGTACAGCCTCGGCACATATTCCGCAGGTAATAGCCAGTGCCGTTACCATTCCAGGAGTAGATATAGAGGCCTGCCGTCAGTTGGCAGAAACGCTGGGAGCTGAATTCAGGGTACGGGAGTATACCGAGGTTGGTTAGATGCCTGACAGATGCGGGGCAAAAACTACAAGTAGGACTTGAAGGGAAGTGTTTTATGCATATAAATTTGTTATCATTTTCAAAT
>CAIRND010000579.1 GCA_903879825.1 uncultured Geobacteraceae bacterium | reverse complement strand
TACATCATTCCTCATCAGGCCAACGTGCGTATGATCGACTTTATCTCTAAAAAAAGTGGCTTTCCAAAGGAACGTTTCCTGCTTAACCTTGACCGGTGCGGTAATACATCGGCTGCCTCGGTGGCGCTGGTGCTGGATGAAAACCTGCGTAATGGCACGATCAAGCCGGGTCATCTGGTTTTAGCCATGGGATTTGGCGGTGGTTTGACTTGGGGCGGATTATTGATACGGTTTTAAAAAAGGGTCTGCCGGCTGAAACCTTTCACCTGCCAAACCTTCACCAGCTACTACACAGGTTAGTCCATGATATTCAAACAATGCCTGCAGATTCTTCTGCGGGCATTGTCGTTTCCACCCGTCGTGGAACCTATTGGCAGCTAACAGCATGCCACCTGGTGCGAGCAGACCAACCAGATGCTCCACCACCTGCTCCACGTCCAATTTTTGATGAAGTATCGGCCCTCCAAGCAGGCCGTTGCAAAGAACCAGATCAAATTGTTGCTCGGGTGGCGGATTCACAAGGTTAGCACAGCGGAAGTGAATAGCTCCGAGTGATCTCTGATCAGATAACCAGGAAGTAGCCTCACGATAAGTCTCTTCACGCGGACGATCATGCGGGAAACGGCGATGTGTGGCGGCCCAGACTTCCAGTGGTTCAAGCGTCCATCCCTCAATCGACATATTTTTTACAGTGTCGCTGCGTTCAGCAAGTAGGGTTGCCACGTCGTAGGTCCCTTCCCCCGTACCACAAGCGGCGTCCAGGCAGCGCACCTCATCGAGATCTCCTTTTTTCAGCCACCCCCTGATAAATTCCAGTTGTGCAGGATAACGTCCGAAACCACCGTAAAAGCGAGAGGGCAGAAATGAGGTACACAGAAATTCCGTCAACAAAGTTGAGTCAGAGAGTAAAAACTCTAAAAGACGCGCCGGATTGACACTGCACTGGAAACGGTGTGGCAGTGCGGTATAGGTGTCAGCCCAGCTGAGTGCGTTGTGAAAGGGGGAACTGGAAAGAGTCGGTGGATAGTTCAGAGCAGAGGCGTATAGTCGGTTAAAAACGGGTGCAATTTCAGCGAGTGGCAGATACAGCTCACTCTGAATTCTGATCTCCGGGGTGACAATCAGTCCCGGTGCGATGCATAACACCGGGCACGTTGAAGCGTAGATATCAAAATAACGATGCAGGCGGCGGATCGCGCTGTGAAACCGCTCGGGGAACAGGTTGTCTGCGAGAAGAGGCTTGAGGCTTGACTGTACATTTGTATTAACTGGAAATGTCGGGAAAAAATGCATCAATACCTGCGAAGCGGATTGTACAGGGTGTCACGCTCTACGGGAATTTTTCCGGCATTACTAATCAGGCGGATGATACCCTCTTTTGTAAGGGATTGTGGACTTTGAGCTCCGGCATCGTGACCGATCTTCTCCTCAATAACGGTGCCATCCAGATCGTTTACTCCGAACGCAAGCGAAACCTGGGCGATTTTCTCGCCAAGCATAATCCAGTAGGCTTTGATGTGGTCAAAATTATCGAGAAAAATGCGCGCTATTGCTAATGTTTTGAGATCGTCAAGGCCGGACGTGCCTTTAAGATCAAGCTTCAAATCCGAGTTTTCCGCCTGGAACGCCAGCGGGATAAAAGCCTGAAAGCCGCCGGTTTCATCCTGGAGGGTGCGGAGCATTTCCATGTGAGCTATTCGGTCGGCAGCCGTTTCGACATGGCCGTAAAGCATGGTGGCGTTGGTCTTCAGCCCTGCCAAATGCGCCAGGCGGATGATCTCCAGCCACTGTGCACCCGATATCTTTTCCGGGCAGATTTTTTGACGAACGTCCTCTACCAGGATTTCAGCTCCGCCGCCCGGCATGGAACCAAGGCCGGCGCTGATAAGACGCTGAAATACCTGTTCAATAGTCAGGCCGGAAATACGGGAAAAATATTCGATCTCTACGGCGGTAAAAGCTTTGATGTGCAACCGTGGTGCCGCGGTGCGGATGGCCTGAAGAGTCTGCTCATAAAACTCGAATGGCAGGTCCGGGTGCAGGCCGCCGACGATATGCACTTCGGTTGCTGCGTCTTGTTCCGCTTCGCGTGCCCGGCGACAGATTTCATCAATCGCCAGGGTATAGGCACCTTCTTCACCAGCCGTTCGTGAAAAGGCACAAAAGGCACACCGATTGACACAGACGTTGGTCGGGTTGATGTGGCGGTTAACATTGAAATAAACATTCGCGCCGTTTTTGCGCTTATTGGCCAGCGCGGCCAATTCTCCAATCGCCAGCAGATCGTTGGATGTGAACAAAAAAAGCGCTTCATCAGTGGAGATACGCTGAGAGGTGTGGACTTTTGCGGATATGGTTTTAAAAGTTATCATGGCGGGGAGTCTACGAAAAACAAGCGCCGAGTGCAAGTGGAAAGCTTCCTAAGAAGCGCTCTTTTGTTACTCGGCGCTTATTTTTGTCAGCGTGGTGGTCTGGCCCAGAGATTCAGAAAAGCCTGGAGTTGATTTGGTTTAAAATGTTTCGCAATATAGTCGTCCATCCCGGCAGCCAGGCAGCGCTCTCTGGCACCATCCATGGCGTTTGCAGTCAGTTGGGTTTTATATCCATGTGAAACCTTATTTGAATACTCGGCGAAGAACCGTTTCTCGGCTAACTCATCTGTTTCAGTGCACCACATAAGGCGGTGCAGACCGCGTTGAATTCGCGCTCTGCCCGCTCCAGAACAGCGTGAGAGTCGTCCAGGTTATTTAATCTGCCGAGCAGCTCAAGCTCGAAGCAGGTTTTTCCAAAAAATATGGCACCAATTGCAACGCTGCTTGATTTTATGGAATGGGCTGCACGCATCAGTGCGGGGCCGTCTGCTTCAGTGACTGCAGTTTTGGCGCGCTCAAGTAATGATGGCGATGATGAGAGGTAGGAGTTGATGAGTTTTTCGCGCACATCAGGTTTTCCCGGTTTTTGGAGCACCTTCAGGGCATCAAGCACATTCCAATCAATGGCAGTTAGTTCAGAGCCGCGGCCTGCCGTCTGAGTTGTCATTTTTCGGCGCTCCGCAGGGTGGTGGGTTCCGATTCGATTAATATTTTAAAGTCAGAGATGGTGAATGGTTTTGGTAATAACAGATCCATGCCGACTTCACGGCACAGTACTCGATTTCTCTGCGTGGCATCACCGGTCATGGCGACGATAATGGCGGGATGGTTGGTGGTTGTTTCGCTTTCAAGTTTTCGAATGGATCTGGTCGCCTCATAGCCGTCCATCTCCGGCATTTGGCAATCCATTAAAATCATATCGAACGGTTGTGTCTTCCAGGCTGTCACAGCTTCCAGTCCGTTGGTTGCAAAGACGGCCTCCGGATGATTGAGTTTGTTCAGCATGACCTGGACCAGATCAAGGATGAATGGATTGTCGTCCGCCACCAGTAGCCGGGTTTTTGGAGTTGATTGTGTGTTACTGGACATTTTATGTTCTCCCATATTTTGTTTTTCTCATATATTTTAGTGATAAAAGCAGCAAACAAAGGCTATTTTAGTTACAAATTAGTTAATATTTTATAAATAGTAGCTAATATTTTTGTCTACTCGTGACAAAATATACAAAAAAACACTTAATTTCAATATGGGTCTTTACTGTCAGTATAGTCCTACAGGTATTTACGCTGATGTAGTCTGCGGAGTGTCTGCGAAGTGTATGGGGACTGAATATAACAAGCTATTACACGATCATTTTTCTTGCCATTCTGAGTGCCGCCAACAGGCTTTTTTCTGAGGCACTGCCTGTGCCGGCCAGATTGTATGCGGTACCGTGATCAACAGAGGTGCGAATGATCGGCAGCCCTAACGTTATATTTACTGCATCGTCAAAGTGCAGCATTTTGAGTGGGATCAACCCCTGATCGTGGTACATGGCAACCACGCCATCGTACGTACCCTGCTGGGCAAAATGGAACAGGGTGTCGGCGGATAAAGGCCCTTCGGCGCGGATTCCTTCCTTGCAGGCGGCGGTAATCGCCGGCACGATGATCTCTGTTTCCTGAGTGCCGAATTTTCCTGCCTCGCCGCAATGCGGGTTGAGCGCCAGAACAGCCAGCCGCGGGGAAGTCGTTCCTGTCAGGCGTGCGACCCCCTCCGCCGTGACACGGATCGTTTTGAGCACCTGTTCAAATGTTACCAGGCGCGGGACATCATGCAGCGCTTCATGGATCGTTACCAGGCTGACCCTCAGAATATCTCCGGCCAGCATCATGACAAAGTTGTCAGTCCCGCACAATTCAGCCAGCAATTCGGTGTGGCCCGGATAGTCGTGTCCCGCCCGATGCATGGCTTCCTTGCTGATCGGTGCGGTAACCATAGCTGAAACCTGGCCGCCCAGGCAGAGCTGCGCCGCATGGCAGATATAACGGAAGACGGCATCGCCTGCCGCCACAGAAGGAGCACCGTAGGCAATATCTGTCTCCGCAAGATGCGAAAGCGCCAGTAGCGGAATCGTCCGCTCAGGCACAGTCCGCGCGTCTGAAGCTGAGTGTACCTCCCTGATTTTCAGTGGAGAGTCGCAGACAGAGAGCGCCCGCTCCAGAGCTGTCCGATCGCCGATCACCAGAGGAATACTGCTGTTCCATACCTCTGGTGATTGCAGCGCCTTGACGATTATTTCGGGGCCAATCCCGCACGGGTCGCCCATGGTTATGGCGATAACAGGTCGTTCAGACATAGGGTAACTCCTCCGGTGTACACTCCGCTATCGCCAGGGTGACGTTTACGGATTTAACCTTTTTCAGCAACAGGCGTCCGCCGCCGGAAGCAAGAATCGCAGCCGGTTCGGCGACTCCGGCAACACCAACCGCTGCGAGCGCATGTGCAGAAGGGGGTGAGGGAAAGATGATCTGACTCAGCTCATTGCTTTCAAAGCAGTGCAACGGGACGCCAAGGCGCGCGGCGTATTCTATCAGGCCGATTTCGTCTCGCTTGGCCGCAACAGAGGCGATGCAACAGACGCTTTTAAGAGAGAGGAACAGCTGCGAAAGGTGACGGCTCACAAGTTCATCAATTTCATCGGCAGGTGTGCCGCGATTGCAGCCGATGCCGAGCACCAGATTGCGGGGACGCAGGATCAACACGTTTTCCCGGTTGATCTGCAGTGGCAGACGTTTATTGGTGATAAACAAAAAGCCGGCTGCAGCGCTCGCCGCGGCCTCGACAAAAGTTTCATAAAAGGTGACTCTGCCGCGTCCCTTCAGCCACTGCTGGGCCCGTCCTGTCTGGTCTACTGCTGCAATTACTCCGTCATCAAGTAACAGAGTGTTGAGGATTTTGACCCGGCTGATATCTTCAATAATCCACCCCTGCTCTTTTGCCAGCATGTCGAAGGAGGGGAGATTATTGGCATCGGTGGCAGTTGTGATTACCGCCTGGGCAGCAACGATGCGGGCACAGCGTTCCGCCAACTCGTTGCCCCCGCCAAGATGTCCGGAAAGGAGCGAAACAGCGAATCTGCCGGCATCATCCATACAGACAACCGCCGGATCGGTCTCTTTTGATACGAGCAGCGGTGCGACCATTCGCACCACTATGCCGGTCGCCATGATACAGACGAAGCCGTCGTATGTACTCCAGATCGTCGCGATCAGGGCTTTCAATTCAGCTGGTTCGAAGCAATGACAGCGATTATCTATATGGCCGGCATAACGGCTGGATGCATATAATTCGAAGCCTACTGTTTCGTTACAGAGCCGGCGGCCCAGCAGGGCTCCCCCTCTGGTGATGGCAATTACTGCTATGCGCATCTCAGGCGACATGGCCTTCCCGGAAACCATGTGAAAACTGGCTGTCATATAACAGTGACTTGGCTTTAAGCCCCTCACGCCTTGCTGCCAGTACGTTGCCAACAATTATGAGTGCTTGGCGGTCGATGCCCGCCTGCTTCACTTTTTCTGCAAGCCCGGACAGTGTACATTGAATAATCTGCTCGTCGTCCCAGGATGCACGGCAGACGACCGCCGCTGGGGTGTCAGCCGTATATGCACCCTGTAGCAACTGAGCAACAACTTTTTCGACCATACCAACCGAAAGGTAAATCACCATTGTCGCACCAAGTTGGGCTATTGCATGCAATTGTTCCCGTTCGGGCACCGGCGTACGTCCTTCAATTCGTGTGATTATAACGGTCTGGGAAACCTCTGGCAGTGTCAGTTCCTGCTTGAGTGCAGCAGCTGCAGCAAAGGCACTGGTTACCCCTGGCACGACTTGATACTCTATTTCCAATTGATCAAGGGCCTCCATCTGCTCCTGAATGGCCCCAAAGATGGATGGGTCGCCGGTATGCAGCCGGACGACGTTCCGGTTCAGTGCCATGGCATCGGTCATAACGGTGATTACTTCAGGGAGTGTCATCCCGGCGGAATCATAAATATCGGCCCTGGTTGCATAGCGTTGCACCAGCTTCAGATCCACGAGGCTGCCAGCATAGATGACGACATCTGCATGTCGCAGGAGTCGCGCCCCACGAATAGTTATCAGGTCAGCTGCTCCCGGACCCGCACCTACAAAAGATACTCTGGCTGACATTGTGTTCTCCATCGTTTCAAAATTTCAGAAAGTCGTTAGTTTCTTGTAGCTGTTACGCGTCTCCCTGTCAAGTTGGAGGGGCGTTAGGCCAGATTGCTCATACAGAAAGTTGCATGTTTGCCACTATCAAAATGCTCATAATATGGTATAAGCCTGTGACACATAATTCTTGGGGGATGAAACAATGATCAAACGTTTACTGATATATGCCGTTGGTGGC
>CAIRND010000578.1 GCA_903879825.1 uncultured Geobacteraceae bacterium | reverse complement strand
TGCGTAACTTCATTTTTTGTTCTCTGACAAAGGCCAGTTCAATGTCTGTTGCCTTGATATTCAAACCGGTCAGTGACAGATAACGGAATCCACCTTCGATACTGTTGACAATAATGCTGTGAGCGCCATCCATCTGCTCTTTTATCGTTTCAGTGTCAGTACCCAAAACCAGTTGAACGTTTTCATACAAAGTTGCCTTTACGTTTATTTTGGCATTGGCGCTTTCATCGGCTTTGCTCCGAATAGCCATAATGCTGTCAGTCAACGCAGCAATCGTTTTCCTGAACTCTGCAATCTCGGTCAGAGATTGAGACTGTTTTGCTTTATCCTGTGTTTCGCTGAGCGCCGCAAACAGCTTTTCCAGCAGCTCAACATCGTGGTAAGCAACTCCGGCCTGCAGCTTGGTGTGAACAGAGGCGGCCGAACCAAGTTTTTTTGCCTCTATACCGCCGCGCGCTATGTATGAACCACCGGAGATAGCACCCTTGTCTACAGCAATTTTGCCAAGCGTCCTGACAGTGCAGTTGTGTATTTCAACATCTACAATGACATCACCGGCACACTCAATCTCCACATCGTGGATAAAGTGAGCACGCAGTGTCCCGCCGCAGACAATCTTCCCTCGACCCTGCCCATCCATACCGCAGAAGGTGATATCGCCATCACTGACAATGGAGCTGGCGCCGATATTGCCGGTGACCGTTAACCCCTTACTGGCAGTAACATCGAAATTATCAAGCACATCACCACGGACGGCGACAATACCTTTGAAGTTGATCGAACCGACCCTGAAATTAACATCACCCTTGACGATATATTCTTCTTCAACAGAGATTTCACTGGCTGATTGACAGAAACGACCCGTCGCAGTGGCGATCAGAAGCGTTCCATTTTCCTCCACGCGAATGTTCTTACCGATGGTGCATTTCATCGGCTTGCCCGGCTGCGGGGCTATCGGTATACCCAAAATATTTCTGCCCGGCGTGCCCGGTTCGGCCGGGATAATACGGCCTATCTCATCACCGGACGAGACATTGATAAATGTTTGAACGATGTGCATATCAATATTGGTTGTTTCTTCGTCACCACTGTGAACAGCGGATGAGGACTGTACCGAGAGTGAAATATTTTCATCTGCCCCGGTGACCGGGGGCGTTCCCGATGCCAGCAGCACATCGACCTGCTGTTGCCCGGCGGCGGCTTTCACTACAAAATCATCAAAGGTTTCCTGATCAATCCCCTCTCGAACATTGTACTGTTTCAGAAAGGTAGACAGCTCATCACGGGTCATCATGGAACCCTGCTCGTGCGGGACATAACTGCAGCGGCATTCCAGACGATTTTCCGGGATTTTCAAATACAGGCTGTAACCGAGCTTTTTAATTTCACTGCCGCCGATAGCAGGTGAAGCCGGCGCTGCTGGTGTGTGCTGATCAGTCATAGTGAACTCCCACGTGCTCTGATACGGTTACATATCGACAATCGCGCCATTTCCTGTAGCCTCACAACACAACCTACTCCGCTCCTGCCAACTGCCGATACAGCGTCATCCGACTGATGCCGAGCAAGCGCGCGGCGCGGGCCTTATTACCATCTGACGCTGCCAGGGCCTCGGCCAGCGATAATTTGGCCGCAGGGACAGGGGCAGGGACCGAGCGGGCAGATAGATCCTCTTGTTTGACCGGAGTGGCAGCACTTTCCAGCAGATCCTGCGGCAGATCACTGACTGTTATTATTGAACTTTTACACAGTATACAGGCGTGTTCAATGGCATGCTCCAACTCGCGAACATTGCCCGGCCAACGATAGGCATTAAAGAGTGTCATAACATCGTCAGTTACAGCAGTAATCGTTTTGGAGAGCTTGCTGTTGAAT
>CAIRND010000577.1 GCA_903879825.1 uncultured Geobacteraceae bacterium | reverse complement strand
TCCGGGAAGGGAAAATTTATCGTTGAGGCCCTTGATTTGAATATTCTGCTGGTGGAGATGCTGCATATGCTGGAGGTCTCAATCTCCAAGAAGGCACTTTTAAGGTTCAATCCACATAAACACCTTCCTGCGGTGGAGGCCGATGCGACCCAGATGCGCCAGATTGTCATGAACCTGGTCATCAACGCTTCAGAGTCGATTGGCGATAAAAGCGGCGTGATTGCCATTACAACCGGCTGCATGGATTGCGACCGCAGCTATCTTAAAGATGTCTGGCTGGATGAAAATCTGACCGACGGGCTGTATGTGTACCTTGAAATAGCCGATACCGGCTGCGGTATGGACCGCGAAACAATGGCTAAATTATTTGATCCGTTCTTTACCACCAAATTCACCGGGCGGGGCTTGGGAATGGCTGCGGTCCTCGGCATCGTGCGCGGTCACAAGGGGGCCATTAAGGTCTATAGTGAGCCGGGCAAGGGTACCTCTTTCAAAATTTTGATTCCCGCATCCGGCCGTCCGGCGGAGTTATTCAATTGTGCCAGCCACGAGGACGAATGGCGCGGCAGCGGCACGGTGCTGCTGGTTGACGATGAGGAAACGGTACGCGGCATCGGAACCGAGATGCTCAAGGAGTTGGGATTCACCACCGTAACCGCCGAAGATGGCCGTGAAGCGGTAAAAGCATTTAACGCCACTCCGGATATTGCCTGCGTGATCATGGACTTGACTATGCCGCATATGGACGGCGAACAGTGCTTCCGTGCGCTCAGGCAACTGAAGCCTGACGTGAAGGTGGTCATGTCCAGCGGGTACAACGAGCAGGAGGTGACGGAAAAATTTGTCGGCAAGGGACTGTCCGGCTTTATTCAGAAACCGTATCGACTGTCGACGCTCAGGAAGGTACTTGAAGCGGTGTTTCAAAAACCCTGAACAGGTTTTTATCGCTGTGGCACGCCTCATGCTATTCCACCAGTACGGAGGGAATACACCATGAGTAAATCCATACTGATTTGTGATGACGAGCCGCTCATACGGATGAACCTGAAGGGCATGCTGGAAGATTTGGGTTTCGATGAAATACTTGAGTGCGGAGACGGCGCAAAAGCCGTAGAGATGGCATTGGGCTGTTTTCCTGACATGGCGATCCTGGATGTCGCCATGCCGGGAATGGATGGTATAACTGCAGCGATTGAGATCAAAAAGAAGTTGAAGATACCGATCATGCTGCTGACAAGTGCCTGTGACAGTGCGACTGTAAAACGGGCATCAGCAGGTGGGATTGCCGCTTTTTTAACCAAGCCGCTGCGGCAGCAGGACCTCTTGCCAGCCATAGAAATCGCGCTGCAGCACGCTGAAGAGGTAGAAAACCTGAAAGAAAAAATCGATGATCTGCGTGAACTTATTGAGAACCGCAAAATCATTGAAAAAGCCAAAGGACTGCTGATGGAAAAGAACCACGTGCCAGAGTCAGAAGCCTACCGCATCATGCAGAAGTCCGCTATGGACACACGTAAAACGCTGCTGCAGGTAGCCGCCAAAATTTTAAAAGAGTGGTGAAAACGCCATCACGCGGAGGTGCAGTCAGAAGTAGGCGCCCCCGCGTGAATCGCTTTACGTTTTAATCATAAATGCGGAAGTCCATTGCCACAAAAAGGCACAAAATCCACAAAAAATAGCATGTTGATCTAACTATTTAACCTATTTGATCATCTCGATGCATGTCACCACTCACTGGTATTCTTTGCGCATTTTGCGCTTTTTTGTGGCTAACTGTTTTTTCAAGGTTTATGGGTTATGTTCCTACCAAAAATGCTTTCCTACGGGACTCGCGGCAATTAACTGCTCAGTAACCCTCTCGATTTCGCTGATTACGCTCACATCCATCTTTTTTATCCAGCGCTTCGGTATCGCCTCCATGCCGTAATAGGCGCCGGCCAGCATCCCGCAGATTGCGCCGGTTGTATCGGCATCGGCACCTTGATTGACTGTTCCCGTCAGGCACTCTTCAAAATTCCTCCCCCGAAAAAACCAGTGAAACACGGTCTGCATGGTATCAACGACATAGCCGGTCGCCAGGCCGCGGTATGGCACAAAAGCAAAGGTGGGGAACTGGGACACCAATCCATCAACGCGGCGGCGCAACTGGCTTTTACCGGCCCCGCACAGAGCCATGTGCAGCAGTTGCCCTAGACAGATGCAGGCGGCATCAGAGACCGGATTGTTGTGGGTAATATGGGCCTGTTCGAGGATGTATTTTTTGAGCAGTTCAGCGTCAGGGAGCGAGAAGATGGCCGCCGGAAGGAGGCGCATGGCCGCACCGTTGCCGGCGTCCCATTCATTGGGAGGTGATTCCAATTGGCCGTGGAGTAGATAAGCGCGGATTCCCTTGCGGCAGGTGTCGCCGCAATCGACCGGCCGCGATTTCAGCCAGGCGGCAAAATTGTCAGCCACCGCTGTCAGTGACCACGTCTGGCTTGTGACAATAGCCCGGGCGACGCACAGAGCCATTTCCGTATCATCAGTCACCTGCCCCGGCTTCAGTCGCAGCCAGCCCCCACCGATAATGTCTCGAAAGGTGCCGTATTTTGCTGCAATTTCTGATGCGGTCATAAATTCAACCGTGGCACCAAGGGCATCACCAATCGCCATACCGATAAAGGCAGCACGGGCGCGGTCGTGGATTTCGTCGAGGTTGTACTGGTTGAACATAATCACATCCACTAGTTGGAATAACACAAGGAAACGGAAAAACTATGCAAGTAATAATCCTAAAAAAGGCAGTTCAACCACAGAGTCACAGAGAACACAGAGAAAATATT
>CAIRND010000576.1 GCA_903879825.1 uncultured Geobacteraceae bacterium | reverse complement strand
TGCTCCACTCTATGATGTTGGTCAGTTCGGCCGACGATTCATCCGGGAACAGCGATGGTTCCGCCTCGGCGTGTTCCAGTTTGCGCAGGCAGGCATAGTTGCTGCGACCTTTGACGAGTGCCGCTTTAAACTCCACCGCCGAGTTGCGTGCCAGAAACGGCAGATCTTTTCTGATCAGCTGCTCCTGCAGATTGATGGTGTTGGTGGAGATAACGACCCGTTCATTATTGCGCACCGCCCAGAGAATCGACGGGATCAGGTACGCCAGTGATTTGCCGGTACCGGTGCCGGCCTCAACCAGCACCACCCGATCATTGTTGAAAGCCTCAGATACCGCACAGGCCATGCGCACCTGCTCTTCGCGCTGCTCAAAGCCTTTAAGGTGAGCCATCATGCCATCGGAGGCAAAGACACGGCCGATTTCATCCAGCGAGAGCAGTTCACCCTTCTTCTCCGCAAAGGGGGCAACAACCTGATAGCAGCGGCTGCAGCCATTGTCGACAATGACAAAGCCGATGCCCTGATTGCCACAGACGGAGGCAATATCCATATCGGCAGACGAGGGGGTTAGTTCACCGGAGGGGTGATTGTGGATGACGACATCACCGCCAGAGGCGCGGGTAATGATGGCTGGTACGGCAACCTTGCTGCCACGGGCAATCGCCTCGGCTTCGCAGACGATGCCATCGACATTGGTGCGGCCGATGAAGAACACCTCGTTGCCTTTGGCATTTTTTATTTCATGGCGCATCAACAGCAGTGCGTCTTCGGTGAAATGTTTATTCATGAGGGGGTGTGGTTGCTCTGTGTGTCATGCTAAATCGCCATCCTGTTGATTGCCGTTTTTGTAGGGGCGATCCCAACGGGTCGCCCTGTACGAATATGCAATATTACTAACTATTGCAGCGAGGGCGAGCCGTTGGCGTCGCCCCTACGTGGTAAATCGGAATTTTCTACATTCAAAATAATTTCAGTTCTAGTCAAACGGTCCGATAAATTAAATTATCAGGAAGGAGATATACCATGATTGCAACCATTGCAGCGTACAAAGAAGCGATTATGGCCTCTTCGGGAGACAAACTCCGGAGTGCCCCTGCTGTTTCAACGGCGGGGCAGGCCAGCAGCATATCACATGCTCCGCCGAGTGATGCCGTCTCTGTGGACCTTTCAGTGTCTCATGACGTATTTTCGGCAGTAGATAATTATTTCAACATGGGAAGCTCGGGCCGTTTCGATGCATTTCACAGCCTGAACCGCGCTGACAAAGAGCAGTTCATCAAGATTGTTGCTGAACTCGCCCGGTCAGGCTATATGGGATATGAAGAGCTCGTGGTAAACAAAAAAGTTGAACGGCATGAAATAAGTACACAAATCGGCGATCATCGTCTGGAAAACGCCCGTGTGTATGACCGGCCAAAAACTCCCAAGTCCTGATCCTGCTTTGTCACATTAAAAAGGACCCCCCCCTTATCAGGGGACTTTTAAAGGCACTCCCCTGATAAGGGGAGCGGGGAGGGGTTGTTTTGTCACGCCGGAGTTATAGCAGGAAGGGCCGAGCGGCGACAAGTGGAAATGGAACATATTGCCTGAACTAACGCGCCGTGGTATTAATGGCGACCTCACCCTCCCCCTCCACCTGAACGTGAAGGGGACTCTCGTTTAAGGAGTTCAGCCATGTCCTTCCGTACCATTGAGTGGCAAGATGACACCGTAATTATGATCGACCAGACCCGCTTGCCGGGTGAAGAGGTCTACAACACCTATAGCGATTTTCAATCGGTTGCGGAAGCGATCAAGGGCATGATCATCCGGGGCGCTCCGGCGATCGGCGTGGCAGCCGCCATGGGGGTTGCGCTGGGAGCCCGGTCGATCATTGCCGACACCCATGAATCTTTTTTCCGTCAGCTGGACAACGTGTGCGACGTGTTGGGCCGTACCCGGCCGACGGCGGTTAACCTTTTCTGGGGGCTGGAGCGGATGAAACGGGTTGCGGAGGCTCATCGGGGCGCGAGTCTCACTGCCATCCGCGAAGCGCTCAAAAAAGAAGCGATCCGAATTGAGCAGGATGATTTGACTATCTGTAAAAATATCGGCAAATGGGGCGCTACGCTCATCCCGGATGGAGCCACGGTGCTGACTCATTGTAATGCGGGGGGCTTGGCAACCGCCGGCTACGTACCGCGCTTGGAGTGATTCGTGCCGCCCATGAAGCGGGCAAGAGGATTCAGGTCTTTGCCGATGAAACCCGCCCCTGGCTGCAGGGAGCGCGCCTTACCGCCTGGGAGTTGATGAAAAGTGGTATCCCGACAACGTTGA
>CAIRND010000575.1 GCA_903879825.1 uncultured Geobacteraceae bacterium | reverse complement strand
TAGATCTGCCGGTCTTTCTGTACGCCTGATTCAAGGCTTCAATAACATCCACGTCTGAAATGCACTCGTCGTTTTTCTTATTGTAAACAAACCAGTCTCCCGTTTCTTTTCTGATCAGCTTTTTTTCTGGGAGTCCATTTCTCACCTTGTTCAGCTTTTCGAGCACCGGTGTCGCTTTTACGTGACCTGCTTCGCTTGCGCCTTGCGCATCATGTCCAGTTTTTTCCGCAGCGACCGGATTCGCTTTGGCATGCTCCTCCTCAGCAGATTTTTCCAATATTTTCGCAATATTCCTATCATAGACCACCATTTTTTTGTTGAGGCTACTTATGTTTTGCAATACTGCCGAACTTGCATTGCCCTGAATCCGCTGTGTACTATTTTGAAGCGTAAATATGTAAATTTGGAAAACAACCAGTAAGGCAAGGACAACTGAGGAAATAATCAGGTACGTTTTCGAAAGCATGCTCTTATTGTTAGCGCCAGAGGAGATTGACTCCAATTCTGCAGCCAACAGTTCACAGTTGAGCGACACACTGTTGACCTGAGTAATCAGACCCTCCGTTTCGCTTGAAACAGCATCCAGCTTCGCTGAAATATATTGAGTTTGAGCCAATGAATCGTGCAGAGACTCCTGCATAGACTCCAACATTTTTGTCACCTCGCCCCACATTGCCGGAGGTTCCATACTACTTCGTTCGGACACAGCCATCATTTCCTGCAGAAGCTGGTTATCCGGCAGCGAATCGGGGGCAGATGCGGCGGAACCATCTTCTTTCTCGACGTTTTCAGCAGTTTCATCCTGATCAGGAGCGTTTTCCGATTCTTCATCGTCAGAAATGTTATTCCTACCGAGCAGAGCCGGAATCTCTTCTGTACGATCGGACAACTCTCGGACCGGAAATTCATCTGAATCACGCGTTTCGATTTCCTCGTCAAGGTATTCATCTGCAACGCCGGAAGAATCAGTTTCATTTAGATCCACTGTCGAATCAGGCGGAACAGCGATAACAGCATTTCCATCACTGTCTACCTCAGAGGTGACTGAAGCATTATCGGGTGTACCTTCATTTAGAATCGCCATAAAACCCCCATTGTTTCAAAATCGATGATGCCATCATCCAGACATCTTGGAACGAATTATTAATTACGCTCAGATGTTACATCAAATATAATGCAGTAGATCTAGCCTAATAGGCAAAAAATGGACAGTAAATAATTGCCAGTTCCACTGAATTTAGGCATAGTCATCGGGGACTATGTCTAAAAACTGTCTTGAGGATTCCCATGCCGGCGATAATTGAAGTTGAAAATTTGCGCAAGTCTTACGGTTCCGCTGTCGCGGTTGATGGAATCAGTTTTACGGTACGAGCAGGCGAATGTTTCGGCCTACTTGGTCCAAATGGAGCCGGCAAAACCACCACAATCCGTATGATCTACGGATTCACTCCACGGGAAAGCGGACGGCTACGTCTTTTCGGTATTGACTGCGATGGTGCATGGAGATCTTTAAAAGCAAAAATTGGCGTCTGTCAACAGGAAGACAATCTTGACCCGGATTTGACCGTACGTCAGAATTTGGAGACATTTGCAGCCTATTTTGACGTACCTTCGAATCTTGTCAATGAGCGGGTTAAGTCACTGCTACAGTTTACGGCGTTAGAGGGTCGTGAGCATGCGAACGTTATGGATCTTTCTGGAGGTCTTAAGCGGCGCCTCGTACTGGCACGAGCCCTTCTTAACGAGCCACAACTGCTAATACTGGACGAACCGACCAGCGGACTTGACCCACAGTCTCGGCACCAGTTATGGAGTCGGCTGGATGATTTAAAGAAACGTGGACTGACCACTCTACTGACAACTCATTATATGGACGAAGCCCAGCGACTCTGTGATCGGCTGATAATAATGGATCAAGGAAAGATTCTGGTTGAAGGAGCTCCACTCGACCTGATCCAAAAGCATGTCGGAAAAAGCGTCATTGAAGTAATAGCTCCTTGTACAGATCTTCGTCAGGTGCTTAAAGAAAAAGGCGTTATCTATGAGGACGTAGGCCAACGATTGATAATCTACAGCAATGACGGCGAGAATCTCTATCGTGACCTGCTCAGCGAGCATTGTCGCGAAGGCTGTATGCTTCGTCCTGCGACGCTGGAAGATGTTTTTTTACGCCTAACAGGAAGGGAGTTGCGAGAGTGATCGGCTTTAATTTGAGTAAACGCTTTATACGCGTATGGCAACGTAACTTTCGAGTTTATCGGAAAACGTGGAAAATATCTTTTATGCCGCCTCTCCTTGAGCCACTATTCTATCTTGCGGCATTTGGCGTCGGTCTTGGTGGATTGGTAGGGGCACTGTCTTATGGTGGAAAAACAACCGGTTATACAGAGTATATCGCACCAGCGCTTATAGCCATAAACATTATGCAAAGTTCGTTTTTTGAAAACACCTTCGGATCTTTTGTTCGCATGTATTATCAGAAAACGTTCGACGCTATGCTGGCAACGCCGTTAACAATCGAGGAAATAATAACAGGTGAAATTCTCTGGGGCGCAACCAAATCTGTTATAGGCACTGCACTCATGATGATCATTATATCATGTTTCGGTCTATTGCACTTTCCGCACGCCCTACTGCTCCTGCCAGTTGCTTTTCTGGGAGGCTGCGCTTTTGCCTGTGTCGGAATGGTCTGCACGTCTCTAGTCCCGACTATAGAGACTCTCAATTTACCGATTTTTCTGTTTATCACTCCAATGTTTCTTTTCTCTGGAACATTTTTCCCGCTCAACAATTTACCAAGTTGGGCACAGCATTTTGCACAGGCACTTCCCTTAACTCACTTGGTTGAGTTGTGTCGGGCATTTGCCCTTGGCAGACTAGATGTGTCGAATGTTGTCTCGATTGCATACCTGGTTATATGGTGCCTGATTTTCTTCCCGTTTGCCATAACCGGAATGCGTCGAAGGTTGGTACGGTAAATAGCCCTTAAAATGGCAGTGCCAACCACAGCGCCATAAAAGTGAAATTTATGTCAATATTCTACTCTATCAATAGGGGTTGCTTACATGAAAGATGATGATAATTCAATTTCAAATCTGGTAATGTTCAATGGAAATGCAATATCCATCCTGCAGGCGGTTTTTAATTATCCCGAGGAACCTGCTCCAGCAGAATGTGTCTCAAAGAAAGCAAGCATGAAATTTATGCTTACAATGCAAGATGAGAAAGACCTTCGAAATCTTGGTTACAGCCAAGCGCAGATCAATAACATTAAACCACAAGAAGCTGAAGACATACTGAAAGCAAATAAGGTATGATTCAGCTAGCTGAACAAATTGTAGCAGCAACCAATAACACCTCCTCAGATTGGAGCATGGAGTAGTATGAATAAATGTATATTTCTCATCGGACTTTCTCTGTTTATAGCCTCCACCGCCTTTGCCAGCGGCAATTGCACACAAAATAGCTCGGGTAAAATTGTGTGCGCACCACCTGGCGGGACTATTACCAAAGATAGAAACGACGAAGTTGTTTGCGGCTTTGGCAACTGTGTAGTCACCAATACCGGTACAATACTGTGTTCAGCACAACCGGGCGGAGCTGCAATTCTCAATAAGCTTGGAAGAGCTGAATGCGCGGGAATGTGCGTGTCAGCGTCACAAAAAGCTTGTAAAAGCGCCCGATAAGGATGTGAGTATTTTAAAAAAAATAATAATTGTTCTGACCCTCATGATAGTGGTGCCTGTACACGCGAACAATTCGGCAATAACCTGGTATACCGGGGGTGACAGCAAAATATCTTTAAACCCCATGCCCATCGACAACTCCTCGAGTGTGGTATTGGCTGGTACCACATCGCTCAAAACCTTGATAGTAACCGTTGCAAAAAAAAATGGCCCTCTACGCACAAACCCCATCCCTGTCGCGACTGACGGCTCGTTCAATGTCCGCTACCTTATTAAAGACGGCCTTGGCAGCTACACCATAACGCTATCCGGCAGTGATCAAAGCAACTCACTCCGCTATCAGGGTCTCTGTTTCATTACCCATACTGTCAAAAAGGCACTTTCGGCCGACATGCTTCATCTGGAATTAAACCGTATGATAATTGAGTATGTCAAAGAAGTGATGGGCACCACCGTTGGCCGTGGCGAATGTTGGGATCTTGCACAAGAAGCACTTGATAAAAACCTTGCAGACTGGACTCGCCCAACAACCTTTGGCCACCTCCTCAATCCCGATACGGAAGAAATTAAAGCTGGTGACATCATCCAGTTCCGTTCCCTCAACATCACCGAACATTTACCTGGCGGAGTCACAAAGCGAGTGACGTTTGGCGCACCAGACCACACAGCCATAGTCTATAAGGTCCTTGGCAAAAAACGATATACCCTGGCGCACCAGAACGTTGGAGGCAATAGAAGTGTCATAAGCGGGGACGTCGATTTCACCGAAGTCACCAGTGGCACATACGTGATCTATCGACCAATGGCACTGATGATCCAGGCGTACAAAGGACTCCTATGAATACCGTTCATGAACATCCCGAACAACACTACGGGAATACCTCACCTCTCGGAGCGACTGTCTGCAACGGCGGAGTGAATTTCAGCGTTTTTGCGAGAGACTGCAGCGGCATCGAGCTACTCCTCTTTGACAATGCCGACGATGCGACAGCGTCCCGAATCATCACCCTCGACCCGAAGCGAAATCGTACCTATCACTACTGGCATACCTTCGTTCCTGATATCGGATCCGGTCAGTTATACGGCTATCGTGTGACCGGCCCTCAAAAACCGCAGCGGGGACAG
>CAIRND010000574.1 GCA_903879825.1 uncultured Geobacteraceae bacterium | reverse complement strand
CAAAACTGCGGCAAAACAACCACCAGCATCGGGTTAATGCACCTGGCACTAAAGAAATATCGCAGAGTTGGCTTCATAAAACCGCTTGGACCCAAACCAACCATTTTCCACCGTTGTTCGGTAGACAAAGATGCCGCTCTGATAGCCCAGGTTTTTGACCTTGAGAAAGATCTCCGCTGGATGTCACCGGTTGTGGTACATCCCGACACTACGCGTAAGGTGGTTGATGGGGAAATTTCCCCAAGTGATCTCCACGAACGGATTATACGAGCATATACTGAGCTTGAAAAAACGTGTGATTTGATCATCATTGAAGGTTCGGGGCACCCCGGAGTCGGCTCAGTGATGAAAACTTCCAATGGCCGCATCGCTCGATTACTCGATGCTCCTGTATTGATGGTAACCGGCGGTGGCCTGGGAAATGTCGTTGACAAAATATATATGGGTTTGGCTCTGTTTGAAAAGGAAGGGGTACATGTACGGGCTGTTCTTGCCAATAAGCTTATTCCGGAAAAACGTGATCGTACTCTTGATTATCTGACTCGAGCCCTCGCCGATGAGAAGATGACGGTGATTGGCGGGATCGACTATCATCCGGTATTGGCTAATCCCACTCTCAGAAGGGTATCAAAGCTGCTCGGCTTGCCATTACAGGGTAACAAGCGTGAAATGAGCCGAATTATTCAACATATCCAGATTGGCGCCGCTTCGACTCAGCGAGTGACTGAGCTTATTCAAGATCCTTCCCTACTGATTGTTACCAGCAGTCGTGACGAATTACTGGTAACACTGGCAAATCTCTATAAAATTCCGGCATATCGGTCCCGAATTGTTGGTCTGGTTATTCCCGGCATCTCCCCTATCAGTACCATTACCCAGATGATTCTTGATCGCAGCAATATCCCCTACATTCGCGCCGAAAAACATACAACTGCCGCGCTACACCGCATTATTACCGAGGATGTATCAAAAATCACCGCTGCTGACACAGAAAAGCTGGGATTGATACGCAACCTGGCAGAAACCTATATCGATTTTGATCTTCTAGATGCACTTTTTTAATACAGTTAATCCGATAAAGGTGCTGAGCGGGTTGCAGAACAGTTAAAAATACTATAAAAGAGTTGGTGCTATTGTGCCTTCTCTCTCTAATTGGAATTGACCATGAATTTTCAACCGATAAAACCGAAAAAAGTTTCAACCCAGATAGCCGAGCAAATCCGTACCTCTATACTGTCCGGCGAGTTTGCGCCGGGAGACAAACTACCACCGGAGCGTGAACTGGCCGAGATGTTCGGAGTATCGCGTCCCTCAGTGCGTGAAGCACTGAATGTTCTCGCTTCGTCCGGTCTGGTGATGTCATACCAGGGAGGCGGTACGGTTGTCATGTCGCTTGTGGAAACCAGCGCTTCAAATCCTCTCAGTGAATTAATACGTGTCCAGCAGGATCGGGCTCTCGATGTTATTGAAGTCCGTAAATGCATGGAATCATGGACAGTCTGGTATGCCGCAGAGAGGGCACTGCCGGATGATATTCGCCGGATGGACGAAATTATTGCCGGAATGAAGCAGAATCTCGATATGAAGCAACCGTCTGAAGATCTTGATGCTAATCTGCATATCATTATCGCCCGTGCTACCCACAACATTGTCTGGCTTCACCTTATGCAGAGCCTTTTTGATGCCATGAAAGAGTTCCAGCAGTCTGTGTGGCGGGCTGTCTACCTGACCCATGATGACCACCGGATTCTGTACGATCATCATAATGCTATCGTACAGGCGATTAAATCAAAGAATCCCCAGGCCGCTCGCGACGCCATGGTTTACCACCTTACTTTTGCCGAAGGTCGCAGCAGTTCCTATGTGTCCCAAAAACTGTAGTAACCGTTAACTCATTTTATTTCAGGAGCAACCTGATGCAGATTACCCCCACAACTATTCCTGATGTTCTTATCATAGAGCCGAAAGTATTCGGTGACGATCGTGGCTTCTTTTTTGAAAGCTTCAATGAACGTTCCTGGCGTGATCTGACAGGCGTTGACCTCCATTTTGTTCAGCACAATCATTCCCGCTCTGTCGGCGGAGTTCTAAGGGGTCTGCATTACCAGATTCAACAGGCACAGGGAAAACTGGTACGTGTAACAACAGGAGAGGTCTTTGATGTCGCTGTTGATCTACGTCAGAGTTCGCCACATTTTGGACAGTGGTTCGGCACTCTGCTTTCAGCCGAAAACAAGCGCCAGATGTGGGTGCCGCCCGGCTTCGCCCATGGCTTCTGCGTGACATCCGATGTTGCCGAATTCCTGTAT
>CAIRND010000573.1 GCA_903879825.1 uncultured Geobacteraceae bacterium | reverse complement strand
TAAAAACTGGTGATAATAAGAAGACTAATGATGAAGCGCTCAATGATCTTACGACGGCCTTCAAACCAAACCAGCTCGACAAAAAGACTGACAGATGATTTTCATAAAAACGGAGAGGTGGTGATATCATGGCAACATGGAAATGTGAATGTGGCTATTCCAAAGAGGGACGCTGTAAGCCTCAGAAATGTGAAAAATGTGGCGAAAAAGGGAAGTTTGTTAAAGCTGAATAGTTCTGATTGAAACGTATTTTTTACAAAATAACGTACCAGTTCAATTTAAAAGGATATCCCACTAACGGATATCCTTTTTTATTTAGCCTATGGCACGATATTCACTTCTGTGCCGACCACTACTGAAAGTTAACTTGTGACTCTGAGCGCAGAGCGAAAATAGCGCACCAGCAAGGGCACAACAATCATGGCACCAATAACGATCAGCATTGTAGTGTTTGGGTCTTTAAAATAGGAGTTGAGGTGCAACGTCGTGATTGCAATGACGGCAAAATATAGCATGTCACCAGCGATTGCAAAGGCCCAACCAGCAATAAATCCGTGACCTGCAGCATGTGCCGTAGCCCGTCCTGTCATTGGATCGAAACCAAATGAAACCATAACGAGTGCAAGTGGTCCCGTGCTGGTGCCGCTTATATGTGAGACGCTGCGAGCCGTTACATTTTTCAAAGTGGCGCTGAAACGGGCTAGAAAATGGATTTTTCTTACCACCGTCGCAACAACCCGAAAAACAGGTTCAAATGCAACAGCCAGAGCAATATCTGAAACCAAGTAGAGCCCGGTAGTTATGGGCCAGGCCAGCCCTTTCGCCTGAGCAAGTAACACACCAGCAGGGATTCCGCCTCCTACTGGAATAATGAATAGCTTCAATACAGAAAACATTATAGAAACTGACTGGTCCAAGCGGGGAATCTCCATTTCCAATCACCATCAAATCGACTCAATGGCCAAGTCTGTTCAGAGGTATTGTACGTTAATTCGTACAGGGCACTTTCATCTCGCACTGAGATGTGTAGACGCTTAGCACTTCCTTGCGGGTCAGTCCAGATATAAGTCGTTTCAAGTAGGGAGTGTTTGCGATGTGCCAGTCAAACCGGACCGGATGATGGTGAGGTGATGATTGCAGAATTTACCATCTCATGGCAGACAATAATCGTGCAGGCGCCAGACAGAGGTATCGTTTCAGGAATGAAAGGTCTTTGCGAGACAGATAGGCATTCTTCGCACATATACCGGTCTTTGAACTGCCGGAGTTGAAATTACAGCGGTAAAAATCTTGCTTTTGGAGATCTTTCTAACAAACGCCATCACTGCCGGTTCAATCTCCACCCATAATCCAAAAGCGACAATAACTAACCCACACAGTGTAATTGGTTCCATTTCGAAATCTCCTGTTTCATTATTGAACTTTTTATTACCAACGGATTCTACATGCTACGGTAAATGCCAATTACCTTACCGACTATCGTCACTTCGCCGTCTTCAGGATAGATGAGAATCGGATTCATACTGGAATTTGCCGGCTGCAGACGAATATGGTCATGTTCCTTATAAAACCACTTTACCGTTGCCTCACCATCAATCATGGCAACC
>CAIRND010000572.1 GCA_903879825.1 uncultured Geobacteraceae bacterium | reverse complement strand
GCTTTTTCGCCGGGAGCCTTTTTCCGTATTCTGTGCCAACTCCGGTCAGGAGGGCCTTGATCTGCTCGGCAGCCTGGAAAATGTTGCGCTGATAATATCTGATCAGCGTATGCCGGGAATGAACGGTTCCACCTTTCTGCATGGATCGCGAGCGATTGTGCCAGACGCGATTCGTATGCTTTTGACCGGTTATGCGGATATTCAGGATACGGTGACCGCCATGAACGAAGGGGGCGCGACCCGCTACATTGCCAAGCCGTGGCAGGATACGGACTTGGTCCAGACGGTCCGTGACAGTGTCGCCCTGTATCGACTCCAACGGGAAAATAAGCATCAACAGGAAATTATAAAAACGCAGAATGAAGAGCTGCAGAGTTGGAACAGCAACCTGAAGGATCGGGTGCTGGTACAGACCACTCAGATACGCACACAATTTGAAGAGCTGAAGCTGCTGTCACAGCGGCAGGAAGAAAAATACTATGGTGTTATCACCGCCCTGGCGGCACTGATTGATTTGCGCGATCCCCAGTCCAGGCTCCATGCTGCCAATACTGCCGCACTTTCAGTGGGCATAGCCACCGGACTTGGCTGCCCGAAAGCCGAAGTGGAAACAATCAGAACAGCGGCGCTGCTTCACGATATTGGGAAAAACGCCATGTCAGATGTTGCCCTGGCCAGTAATTTAAAGGATATAAACGAGGAAGACCGTCGCCATTACCGTGAGCATCCGGTGCTGGCGCAGACCGCTATTGACACAATCGAAGAGCTGCGCCCGGCAGGTATACTGATTCGTCACCACCATGAACACTATGATGGCAGCGGATTCCCTGACGGGCTGGCGGGCGAGGCCATTCCCCGGGGCGCGGCAATTATTGCTCTGGCCGATCGCTGCGACCGGGAAATGAACATTCATCGGGGTGTCAACGCGGTAGATGTTGCCTTGAAAGTGCTGGCCACTCAGAGCGGCACCCTTTTTGATCCGCAGTTATTGCCCTTTTTGGGCAAGGCGGTCCACGATCTCTACGACAGTCTTAACAAAAATCGCGCTGATTCGTTCACTGAACTGAGCGTTGATCCGGCCAAGTTGCAGGTCAATATGATACTGACCCGTGATCTTTTCAGCGCCTCCGGCCTCTTTTTGTTGGGCAATGGCAGTGATCTGACCCATGAAAAAATTCGCTCATTGCAACGGATCTTTGCGTTGGACCCGTTGCCGGGGGGGATTCAAGTCGGCATCCGCACAACGTGATTGTCCGCCGGGACACACGTTGAAAATGCAACCGTGAGGTGTGATTGCCTCTGCATAATAACATCCCTCTGGACATGCCTTCTGCGCCTCTGATAAAGTGCTCAACTCTATGAAAATCAAACGGCTTGAAATATCCGGTTTTAAATCCTTTGCCGACAAGGTGGTGTTGGATTTTCAACAGAATGTGACCGGTGTCGTCGGTCCGAATGGCTGCGGTAAGTCGAATATCGTCGACGCTATCCGCTGGTGCATGGGGGAGCAATCCGCCAAAAACCTGCGGGGCAAGGCCATGGAAGATGTGATTTTCGTCGGCAGCGAAACTCGTAAGCCGCTCGGGGTGGCAGAGGTTTCGCTGGTTTTCTCCACCGAGGATGGCCGTGCTCCCTCCAAATACCTTGATTATGCTGAAATCCAGCTTACCCGTCGCCTGTACCGGGATGGCGACAGTGATTATCTGATTAACAAGGTCCCCTGTCGGCTGCTTGATATTACTGAACTTTTTATGGATACGGGGGTTGGTACCCGCGCCTATTCGATCATTGAGCAGGGTAAGATCGGCCAGATTCTCCATTCGCGGCCTGAAGAACGGCGCTTTCTGATTGAAGAAGCGGCTGGCGTCACTAAGTTCAAATCGCGCAAGCAGTTGGCGCTTAAAAAAATTGAGGGTACCCGCCAGAATCTGGCCCGTCTGGCCGACGTTTTGGGAGAAATCCGGCGGCAGTTGGCTTCATTGCAGCGCCAGGCGAAAAAAGCCGAAAAATTCCGTGAGTATCGCGATGAGCTGCGCGAAATCGAGCTGCTGTTCAGTGCGCGGGAGTATCGCGAAACGCAGCAGCAGCGCGGAGCGGCAGAGCGGGAGCTTGCGGCACTCAATGAGCGTATTCGCGATGTGTTTGCCTCATCTGCACTGGGCGAATCTCAGGCTGAAGAAGCAAGGGTGACGTTGCTGGAGGCCGAAAAACAGCTTGCAGTTGCCCAGGAAGAGATTTTCCGGGTTCGAAGCGAGTTCAGTACTACCGGTAGCGGTCTGGAATTTCAGCGCAAGGAAATGGCGGGACTGGATGGTCGCGTGGCACGTCTGACGGCTGAGGCGGGAGAGCTTGAGATCCGCTTGGAGGAGTGCGGAGAACAACGGCTTACGCTGGAACTTCGGCGGGACACCGGAGCGGTTGATGCCGCCGGAATGCAGGCGGAACTGGAACGGTCTGAAGCGGAACTGATCGGACATCAGCGGGCTGAGGAAGAGCTGAATCGTGATTTGGAACAGAGACGCCGTGAGCTTTTTACCGCTCTG
>CAIRND010000571.1 GCA_903879825.1 uncultured Geobacteraceae bacterium | reverse complement strand
CTCAAACGCCACATTAAAGCAGCTCTAATAGAACTGAGCTTGACAAAGTGACTTAAACTATGACAGTGCAAATGAACAACCCCGACACATACTCTTGTCACTGCCTCTATATACAGCAGTTACGGTTGATACATAGCATACCGGACTTCTCCACAATAATCGAGCAGTCTGATGTTCGATGTCAAGCAACCTGAAGCTATTTCTGAAAGAACCTTTATAACAGCTGTGGTATCAGACTTGCCGTCATTGACGGTAACAAGCTCATATACGTCTTTATTCATGGAAACACCCCTTGATAAAATATAAACAGTAAAGGGGCATCAGTCTATTTCCTTGCGCCATGCAAATGCTTGTTTCTGGGATCGAATCATTTCTTCGTGTGAGATACCTGACTCATCAAGAAAAGCGCCGAGTCGGTCAAAATCTAATTCTTCCAACAATTTTGCTACATGGAGCAATTCACCAAGTCCGCCTTGGTGAGAAAGGAGAGCCATCCTAACATCTTCCGAGAGATTCAGTTTTTCTACCACCTCATCCATGGAAATCTCATAGACCTCTCCCAAAATTGAGAGTATTCCGGTCATATACGCTTTCTCAGACGAGTCATGATTACCTCTCAAACATTTATGACTGGGAGCCATATTTTCCATAAACCGGGCCCGGACGGCGGCCATTTCAACAAGAGGGCTTTCCATACCGCGTTTATCACTGCTGGCAAATAGTGCCAACTGAGTCCACCGTTTTAACTGTTGTCGCCCAAGTATTGAAACGGCATGGCGGACAGAACCGATCTTACTACGAATTCCTGTACCTACCGAGTTTACCAACATAAGAAGTTTATAAGTCAGCCCGGCGTCTCCACGAAAAGTTTTCTCAATTTCGTCAAGTTCAGCATCCTCGCCAAACTGACGCATCAGCTTGAGCATTGCTGTGCCTGAATCATCCATGCGCTTTTTTTCCAGAACCGATGGCTTTGCAAAATAGTATCCCTGAAACAGATCAAAACCGAGGTTTAGGCAGAGAGTAAATTCTTCCAGAGTCTCTACCTTCTCAGCAAGCAGTTGAACAGGAAAACAGCGGAACTGTCTGACCATCTCTGCCAGTTCCTTAGCGGGATTCAGTATAAGATCGACCTTGACAATGTCAACTATCTCGTACAATTCGTGGTAAATAGGACTGTACTCATGATCGTCAAGAGCCAGAGAAAATCCGTTTTCTTTTAGGAAGCGACAACGTTCCACCAGTGCCGGTGTAACCTCAAGGGTTTCCAAAAGTTCAATAACCACTTGATATCCGGGAAGAAGGTTCAATGAATCGTCCATCAATAATTCAAATTCCAGATTAATGAAACCCTTGTACTTTCCCAAAATCTCCTCGATCCCAAAGCTGGTCAGGGTGTTAATGATGACGCTGGCGGTCGCGTGCGAGGCATCGGAGACATCAGCTGTTCTCGACCCCGAAGAGCGAAATAGCAGCTCATAAGCTACAAGCTCTTCGTTGCGATTCAGGATTGGTTGCCTTCCGAGAAAATAATTTTCAGCGGTCATTGCATTTTCCTCGTTCATTTAGACTTCAAACCCCATAGACAAGATTAATATCTGGAAGTCGGTTCAGCAGGTTGGTGCAAAAATGGATTTTGCCTTAGATTGAAATTAAGGGTTCCGTGCTTAGAGGTTTATGTAGATTGACTGTCCGGGTTCGAATACGATGCCTTTTTGTTGTAGCACACTAACAACAGCGGGACTTGTTCTGCAGGAACAGGGTAGCTATATAAATACCCCTGCCCTATATGACAATGATTTATGCTGAGATAGTCGTTTTGAACTTCGCGTTCAATTCCTTCAGCAACAATCAGAAGTTCCATACTTTGTGCCAACGCAATAATAGTACTGATGAGGGGTTCTTTCTGGTTAATATCCGAAATTTTCGAAACAAATGACTGGTCAATCTTTATTGTGTCAACCGGTAACCGGTGCAAATACTGCAATGATGAGTAACCGGTGCCGAAATCATCAATAGCAAGAGATACTCCAATATTCTTAAGCTTGTAAAGTGTCCGCTCTGCAGCATCCGCGTCCAACATTAAAATGCCTTCGGTAATTTCTATCTGAATCAAATTCGGATCAATAAATTGCTTTTCAAGCTGCTGAAGTACAAATTCTGAAATATCATTCTGAACGATGCTCTTGCCGGAAAGATTAATTGCAACCTTGAACCCACCCACACCCATATCCAGCCAGTTCCTGATTTGGCCGAATACTTTCGAGATCACCCATCTGTCTAATTCCTTAATAAAATTACTTTTTTCTGCCAAGGGGATAAAGGTTGCTGGCGCAACAATTCCGAGTGTTGGGTTGTTCCAGCGGATTAATGATTCAAATGCGACAATTTTTTTAGTAAGCAGGTCAACCTGCGGCTGATAATGCATGAGAAACTCGTTGTTATTGATCGCCATCTTAAGCGCTTTTTCAATTTCCAGCTGAAGTGTTGCAGCCACATGCATTACTTGGTTAAAATAACGGAAGGTATTTTTGCCCATATCTTTGGCTGAATACATCGCAATATCGGCGTGTTTAATCAAGGTGGCCGTGTCTGTACCGTCATCAGGAAATATACTGATTCCGATACTACCGGTAACAGATACTTCAGATTCTTCCAGCATCACGGGACATCTTAAGTTGCTGATAATACGTTGCGCAATAATGGCCAGATCTTCACTACTATTGAATGTGTCAATGATCACAACGAACTCATCCCCGCCAAGGCGCGCGACCATGCCTGACGCAGCAAAATCTTCACTACGTACACTCTCTTTCAAACGAAGTGCCAGTTGCTGGAGTAAAACATCGCCTAAATGATGGCCCAGTGTGTCGTTAATTGTTTTGAATTCGTCTATATCTATAAACAGGAGGGCATATTGAGTGTTTTCAATTTCTGATCTTGAATGAATTCGTTTAAGATGATCTTGATATAGAGTACGGTTCGGCAAACCGGTCAAAGTATCAAAAAAAGCCAGGCGGCTAATTTGGTTTTCTGCTTCCTTGCGCTTAGTGATATCCTGTATAGCCCCCTCCAGCTTGATCGGGGTGCCGTGACGATCAGAAATCACTGAGGCTTCGGTATGAACAAAGCATGTCTTGCCGTCACAGAGCATCAACTGATGATCGATGCTATATGATGTGTTGGTCTCAATAGCAATGCTGGTGGCATACAGCACCCTCTCACGATCAGCAGGATGAACAGAACTGATAAATGACTGAAATGAAGCATCAAAGCCGTGCGGGTCATAATTGAATATTTGCATAACCTCTTCAGAAAACCAGATGGTATCTGTATGTAGGTCCCACGACCACGTTCCCATTCCGGCCAACTGCTGGGCGTGGGAAAGACGTTTTTGATTTTCCTTTAAGTCTGTAAAAGACTTGGTAGCTCGCAAGAGAAAGTTGATGCGATAACCAATCAGAGCCCATGGAATTGGTTTGGTTACAAAATCCGTTATTCCCAGTTCAAAAGCACGCTGAATTGAATCGATATCGTTGTTTCCTGTTACGAGCACTATGGGGATTTCTGATAATAGAGGATTTTTTTTCAAGCGGGCACAGACTTCGAAGCCATCCATTCCAGGCATCATGACGTCCAGCAAAAGAAGATCCGGAATCATGTTTTCAAGTATGGTTAATGCTTGTATCCCATCTTCTGCCTCTTTGACGCAAAGCCCGAGTGACTCCAGAGCAGAACTCATCATTAAACGCATTGACGGGTCATCATCAACAACCATGATGAAGCTACTGTTATATGGTATTTCATCCATGCGATTTCCCTTTAGTGTAAACACGCATCATCATTAGTCTGAAGTTTTAATGCCCTTTTTCATTTCATTGAACTTTCGGCAATAATTGTATGTTTCTTTCAGCGCAATTCTGATACTTGGGGGCATCATGACGATCATGACATTTTTATATTGTCGCTGTTATAAGGAAACACTCCCCCTCTCCATTTGATACTCCTCAAGTTTGCCTTTGGTTTCATAATAACCTGTTTCGATCCCCTTGATCAGAATCATATCGACCGGCAGAGTACCATCCCGGCAGATGTCCTCCAGTTCTTTGCACAGATCGGCCAACCAGTGAGCTCCCAGATTGGCACTCGATGATTTCATGCGGTGACTGGCTCCCCGTATGGCGGCTGCATCCCCAGAAACATAACCGTTGCATATCAGCTCGATCTGTTTGACAGCATCATCAAAATACTGTTCAACCACTTTAGTAAGAATATCTGGCTTACCCGGACGCTGCAGTGAGCGAATCGCGTCAAGACTACTGATATCTATGCCGTTGCCACAAGTGGATGAAGCAGATAATTCATTTATTGAAAGGACCCCCTGAGCCACTACCTCAGCAAGTGGAGAGTCGGTACCCTGGGAATCAACCGCATCGTGGGCAGGCAGCCATCGAGATAGTACCTCTCCCAGCGCTGCCAGACTGAACGGTTTTGCCAAGTAATCATCCATTCCGGCGTCAAGGCAGATCTGCCGTTCGCCCTGCATTGCATGGGCTGTAAGGGCAATTATGATCCGATGTGTTCCCGCAGAACCGTCAACCGATTGTCGTTCCATTTCCCGCAAGCGCCGGGTAGCCTCGTAACCATCCATCACCGGCATCTGGCAATCCATCAGTATCACGTCATAGGATTTCTTCCGGATGGCGTCTAAAGCCTCCTGACCGTCGCAGGCAACGTCAACCCGGCAACCGAATGACTCCAGCATACCCATCCCTACCTCAAGATTAACCGGTGCGTCCTCCACTAACAGTATATCTGAAGAAAAATGATATCCGCTACATTCACTCGCAATAGGATAAGAAACCTCCCGACCATTTTTATTATTTTGAATTGACAACAGAGTGTTTAGAAGCAGCGACTGCCTGATTGGTTTTTTTAGATATGCATCAATACCGGCAGTTGCTAACGTTGAATCTTCGCCCCACGCTTCATCTGAAGCCATAAGGATGAAATTTGGCAAATCACTCTCGGCTACAACATCTTTAATTGCCCGGACAACTTGTTGGCAATCCATTTCCTGCGCCCCGATAAGCACATAGCGATAAGGATCTGCACCATCTAATACACACATGCGGAGTGTCTCTTTCAAATTACCGGCAGTTTCTCCCCGCATTCCCCAGGCATTTATGACATACTTCAGGTTCTCCCGAGTGGAGATGTTGTCATCAACAATCAACACCCGTTTCCCTACCAATGAATTAGAGTAGAACTCGCCAATTTCTTCGTGGGGAGTTTTTTTAGCTTTTATCGTGAAGTAAAAGGTGCTCCCCTTGTTAGGGATACTTTCGACATAAACATTTCCATCCATAAGCTGGGTGAGGTTTTTTACTATGGCAAGTCCGAGGCCAGTCCCGCCGAATTTACGTGTAGTGCTGCCGTCAGCTTGCGAAAACTCGTTAAATATTCTCTCCTGGGCTTCCGGACTGATCCCAATTCCGGTATCAATAACCATAAACTCGAGTTCCATCGTCTCATCGTTTTCTTCAAGCAGATTTACCAGCAGAGAAATCTGTCCATGTTCAGTAAATTTAATCGCATTTCCAATAAGGTTGACAATTATCTGCCGCAATCGGTTGTCATCCCCTATAACGAAACGAGGTACAGTTCTCTGAATCACATATATTAGTTCGAGCCCTTTTTGCTCAGCTTGAGTAGCAAACATATCAACGGTTTCCCCAGCAACTTCACGAATTTCATACACGCGGTTTTCTAAAGTGAGTTTACCGGCTTCGATTTTTGAATAATCAAGAATATCATTGATAATTTTAAGCAGAGACTCTCCCGACGTTTTTAAGGTATTCAATTGACGCAGCTGACATGCATCCAGGTTTGTCATTAATAGCAATTCTGCCATGCCAAGCACCCCGTTCATTGGCGTCCTGATTTCATGGCTCATATTGGCAAGAAACTGTGATTTAGACTGACTGGCCGCTTCTGCAACATCTCTGGCAACTATGAGATCAACTTCTGATTGTTTTCGGGCCGTAATGTCAAGAGCCACACAGACAATTCCAAGAATATTTTTGTTAAAATCATGCATGGCAGCAAGTGAAATAACTACCGTGCTGGTTGTGCCATTATGAGATTTTAGCTGCATTTCCACGTCACAGACATGACCACGCGATATTGCTTCCGCTATGAAGTGAGAAACTGGATTTTTTATCTCATCCACACTTATTGTTTCAAAAAAATCTGTAAGGTCGCAGCCAAGCAACTCAGATCCTTCGCAACATAAAAGCCTGGCTGCTGCTGCATTCACCTGTTCGATGGTACCATTAGCGGAAATCACAAACAAAGCATCGTTCATTGATTTAATGATATTCTCAGTATATTCACGGGCGTTAATAATTTCTATTCGGGACTCACCCAGTTTAGCGGTCATCAGGTTGAATGAATTTGTTAGATCTCCCAACTCATCATCGTTATGATTATAGACCCGCACCGAAAAATCCCCTCCGGCCACTTTTTGAGCCATTTCGTCAAGTATTGAAATCGGTCTGGTGAGCCTGCGGGAGGAGAAGAACGCAACTCCGACGCCCATTAAGACACATAACAGCGCGATCAGAGTGGTGCGTTGATATAACGTGGCAATATTATCGTTGAATGTCTTTAGAGAGAGTCCAATGTGTATCCAACCCCAATCAATACTTGAATACTGGAACGGGGTTGAATAATGAAAAACTTCTTCGGTCGAAATAGTACTTTTGAGAAAGCGATTGGAGGCTACACGTTTACCCGTCGGCACCCACACACCTTTCAGGGTATCCTGCGTCCATCCGGATTCTGTAAATATCAGTGAGAAGCCGTCATTACGGGTGACAACAACATAGGCGATCGATGGACTGTCCTTAACAACCTTCATGCAATGTTCAATGACAGCTGCAAAATCTTCCGAAATGATCGATGACGCTGTTACTTGACCTATAGAGGCAACGGTGCTTTTTGCTTCCGACTCCATGGCATGAAGAATTGCGCTGCGTTGGTATGGCATGTTGACGAACACGAATAGCCCAAGTGTACCAATAATCAGAAGTGATGTGATGAATGCCACACGGTAGGCAATCTCCCGTGGCACCAATCTGCTAAGCAGATTTCTGCTTACAGCTGCAATTTCGTTGTTATTAGCGCTTTTCATGGGCTATTTCCTTGCAACTGTCTTAGATCTCAGGCGTTTGTGCTCGCGCTGCAGTTTCTCTAAGCCGTCTAAATACACAGATTCAAAAGGAGTGATGCCGTTGGTTTGAAAAATAACGTACAGTTGCTTACCGCTTTTGCTATCGTTTAGTCGGGTCAAGGCACCGGACAGCTTTTTTCGAAAACCTTCCGAAGTATGCGGGTTCATACAAACTACGAAGTCGCTCAGATTGGGAGACTCAGCAAGAACATTCAATTGCGTGCCCACTTGGGGATTTAATTGCTGACTGATTTCAAGGCCCGATCGTGTGACGATAGCTGCGTCGGCCTGTTTAAAGAAAATCGCCATTATTGCTTTGGAAATTTTGGGGGACTCCTTTACCTCTCTGAAGTAGGTATCTCGCCTCATATTTCCCTCTTTCAGTAGCAGCACTTCCAACCAGAGATGGCTTGGTTCATAAATGGCTACCGGAGGGAGTAACAGTGATTTACCTGTCAGATCAGAAAAAGATTTAATGCCACTGTCCTTGCGGGTAATAAGCAGAAAATTATTGCCCTGACCATGGTTGTTGGTGCCAACAAAGGCCGGGATCAGTGGCACTGTTTCTCGGACGCGAAGATATTCAATGCTCGGTATGGATACCAGTTCCAGCTCACCCTTGCGGACGGCATCCATCATCGACTTTAATGACGTGAACATAACCACCTTGTCGATGATATTCATCTTTAATTCGCCAACGATCTTCTTGCCGTGCACCTCCATGACCGCTTTGGCATCTCGAGGGTCAATGTTGCTGAAGACACTTTGCAGGAATCCAGAACGAAACAGCTTGGGATTATCTTCATCCTGTTCCGCTTCGCTACAAACGGGCTTTAAACTGAGCAGTATCATGAGAAACAGGCAAATAGCACCGCTTCGACAAACCAGCTTAATAGTCACGGCAAAAGGAGGGGATTGTCGTTTGAAGAATCGTTTCATCAGCATTTTCCTCACTATTTTTGATCAATCAATCGAGAGTGCTCGAAATAAAACGTTCTTCCCTCGTACCTCAACGCCCGTTTGCCCAAGATGCTCCTTGATTCGTATCCAATGACAACAAGAGTATTGACCTCTAAGCCATCATTGGCTTGATATATTCGACCATTTTCACATCAAGTTTTCGGACATGATTGATAAAATACCTGATGAGTGTTGCATTAATTTTAATTGCAGTCTCTCTGGTCGGTTCAGTGGTTGTGAGTTGCTCGGAAAACCTGGCAATATTCTCCTTAAACAGGGCGTGCTGTTGTTGCTGCTCTTCAAGACCGGCACACTTATATTTAACCATCAGATTTTCTTCGTCAGAGAAGTGGGTGGTTGCATATTTATCCAGATACGGGAGTATTTCCGCAACCTCTGCACTCCCTCCGCCCTCTTCAAGAGCCTCGGCAAGTCTGCTGAAATAAGCAAAGAATTCTTCGTGTTGTTCATCAAACGCCGGAAGGCCAATCCTCAAGTTTTCTTCCCATTTAATCACCATATGTTGTTCTCCCAAGGGTGTTTCTGAAAGCCACAGCCATGCGAAACCTATTTACTATCCAGCACCTCACATACCTTAGTTGCCATATCAGGCAAGGAGATGGCTTTTCACCATAATATTGCCATTCAACAGCCCGTGGTCGTCTCGAAAAGGATATGGCTTTATTACGGTTTGTTCTTTAATAGTTAGAGCTTCCTATTCGCGACGCTGTCAGCTTTCCCCCGGCGATCCTTGAGAACTTTTTCAACGGATGTCAGATGCTCGGGCATGAACGGGGTCAGTCGATTGATCCGAAACAAGGTCATGATCTGCTTCCCTTTCGGGTCAGTGTGCATTTCCGAAAGGGCCTTTACTATGGAGTCACGTGTTGTTTTCTGGAGATCTCTGCGCATGGCGAGAATTCCAGTGACAAAGCCGGGAGATTTCTCCAGTATCCGCATTTTTTTCCCGAGTTGCGGGTTCAATTCTACCATGGTTTCAAAGTGGCTTCGGCTTACCAGACAGGAATCGGCTTGACCAAAAAATACCGGCATGACAACCTGAGAGGACTTTGTAGCTTCAGTCATACTACGAAAAAACAGCTGAGCATTCGACGAAACCTCCGCATTTAAGAGGGAATCAAGCCATTTTATCGGAATGGAGCCTTGTTGTCCCACATCGACAATCATGCTTTTACCCCGCAGTTGCTCGATTCCAGTCATTCCTCCTCCCTCACGAACTAACAGAAACAGTTCGTTGTAGAAGTGCATGCCATAATCCGCCGACAGTATGGCAGTCAGATGGAATTTTGCCCGCAAACGAATAAACTCCTCCGGAATCATAACCAATACATCGACTTCATTTCTTGCCAGAGCTTTTTCCGCTTCGTCGAAAGTTTTAAATGCAATGATGGTGGTTTTAACACTGTTTTTCATCTTATAGTCGACCGTACGCGTCCAAATTTCCATAAGCCCGACAACGTCTTTGGGATCGACATTATAAAATACATGAGGAGAATAGCCAAAGATCAGAGAGGACTCCCTGCCTGGAGTAATAGCACTGCGAGCCGTTTCAGCGGCAGATGGCACACAGCTGATCAACCAGCTGATCAGAACACATGAACAATAGTATGAGACAGAATTTATTGATATTTTCATGAGAACTCCGGTGAGCCAAATCTATTTCAAAGGCATCGCCGCAACGACATCGGCGACCTGTTTACCCACAACGAAATCCATGTTAGCCCTTGCTTCCAGGTTGTCATAGAGTGTCTTGCGAAACTGGGCCTTCATGAGAGATTCGACCAACTGAGCTTCGATAACATCCTTGGTCTCTACCAGTTCTTCCTGATAAGCACGTTCGTTCAATGAGCGGTTTTCCTCGGACGAAACTGCAGCCGCTTCAGACGAGACCTTCTGCTGCTGACTGCTCATTAATTGAATGAATATATGTTTCACTTGAAGGGCTATCCCCTCTTTAAGCAGAAACTGCTGCTGTTTGAGCTTTTCCAGGCGTGCTTTGGCTTCCCGTACATCATTGGTGGTACGCATCCCATTAAAGAGGGGAAGCTCCATCCCGATGCCAACCATCCATGAATTCTTATTGTCTGGGGTCATAATCCCCTGGTCGTAGGAATTTACAATGCGCGTCAGGCTTCCAAACAGCCCAATCTTGGGCAGGTGCCCGCTCTTTGCTTCGTCAATCTTTGCGGCTGCCGCTTCAAGCCCCGCCTCCAGACGCGCCCAGTCCGGATTAAAATTGTAGGCTCCGCTGACCAGATCCTTAAGTTCGATCTTTGATGGTAAAAAAGGTAATTCCTGCGGGGCAGGTTCAACCAGGTTTTCCCATTCAAACCCTATTGAATTGGTCAGGGCAGCCTTGGCCAGTTGTTCATTTGCCTCAAGTGATGTGACCGCAGTTCGCAGCCATTCCACCACTGTCTTGTTACGCAGGTAGTCGGTCTTCTTTACCTTACCGGAGCCCTTGGTATAAAGATTTTCGGTCAGTTCCAGTGTTACCTCCATACGAGTAAGGGCATCTCTACCGATCTGGACCAACTCACGCGCAAGGACGGCACCGTAGTAATAGCGTGTAGTGTCGTAGATGACTTGCAGGTCTGTACGCCGTGCCTCTTCCCTGGCGGCCTTCATTCCCTGTTCGGACTGGCGGACGAGAGCGCTGACTTGGCCTCCGGTGTAGAGCGGCATTGATGCGTTGAGGGAGGCAACAAAATTATGGCGATCCATCAGCTTGGTATTCTGCTCTGGAATCGGAAGTGCGGTAAGGGGCACTTGCACAGAACCGCCCGGAGCAGCTGGATTAGCTACTTGCATTACAAGGGCAGTCCCTTGCGGCATAGAGATGTTTTGGGAGGGAAAAATAAAGTTGGGGTCCTGATCCATGATGGAGTAATTTGCTTTTACACCAATCTGAGGCCAGTAGGCCGAAAGAGCCTGTCGATGTTGGGCCTCGGCTATTTCGATGCTATAACGGGAAGCGACCCGAAAATGATTTTTTTCAAGACCGAGATCAATGCACTGCTGCAGAGTGAAGATTCTACCTCTGTTTCCGGGGGACGCTGCTGCCGACGCTTGCGGAGTTTCATTGGCGCAGGCGGTTGGTGCAGAAAGCGCAACTGCGAGAAGCCACATCAAAAAAAAACACAATATTTCACCACTTGAACAGCCGGACAGTCTCATTGTAATTTTCATGCTTCCTCCCCCTCATTATGATTGAACTGTCCGCCATTTCATGTTCAGTGTATTAGCCGGCCGTTTTTTCACCGACCTCTCAGAAACACTCGAAGATATTTAAGCTAAGACCATGCTGGGTTGAAGCGGTCATGATTCATCGCTTTTTCCCACACAACCATAAAGTCGCGCAGGAACTTATTCTGAGAGTCCCGGCATCTGTGGGCTTCGGCTATGCGATCCGTTCGCCCCGCCCCACTTGTCGGAATCCCATAACGCTGATGCCGACGTCGTCGAGACGAGTTGGGAGATGGACGGTCCCGAAGTGAGGATCTTAACCGTGAGGGCGGCGATGTTCTGTGTATTAATCAAAGGATGAGTGACCGCGGGGACGGGGTCTTGCAAGAGAAGTTCTTCCGCAGGAACCTCAAGACGGAGATATGGCAAGCGTGGTCCCATGTCGTGGTGAGTCAGTCTAAAACACGCCGGTCCCGCTCTCATTCCCGAAGACATTCTTAATGAAATGCAAGAAAAACACCCACGACTACGATACATAATTTGACATATTTATCCGTCTTTCACCGAGGCAGAAGGTGCTATGCGGAAACCGGCGTGATGTTGACGGCACCAGATAATTTGCTCCTGTGGGGCGTATGTATCCAGCACTTCGAAATACTTCATCAACCTCATTTTCCAGTTCGCCCTGGTCACCAAACATATTCTTGCCCACCATATTCCACCCCCGAGCGATTGATTGTCAGCGAAGCTTTATTTTCAAACTTCGTGCCAGATCAAGGAAATAAAATAGTTAGTTAGCCTGGGAAGTTACGGACATATCACGTATCAAGGAATGTTATAACTTTATCACCGGGTTGGTTGAATTGAAGGAGGTAAGAAAAAACAAACTGAATTATTGAGTTTTTTGGGAAGGTGGGATTTGTTACATTACAGTATACTATTCAACCGCCCTGGCATTAAGGTGAGGGGGTCAGGGGTCTGCCCCCCTCACGGCGAGAACTATGTTCAATTTTTTACCAGATGTTCTCTATTGAGCAGTCGGTGAGATATCTAACACACCTTTCCCACTCATCTTTCAAGCTGGTCGGTTAAAGTGTTTATAAGCAGTTCAACGCAAGAAAGTCACAAAACTTTAGTGCGTTGCACTCTGAATAGTTGGTTTCACTTAAATGTTTATAAAGCCGCATCCAATGTTGGTTTGTGAGCTTTTAAACATATTGCAGGTTTTCGATCGTTTCCCCTTAGTCATGAGTCCCTCTCTACTGAAGGCGCTTTCAGTAGGCTTCAGATTCGCTATAAAGGGCTGTCCCGCAACTGTAACGATGAAAGTGGTTGGAGTCCCACTGGCGGATTTGAACCGCTATAGATCGGAACTTTCTAGCAACTCCCAGAAAATGAGGGACGCCTGTCACCATTTGTTTATAATTTTAAAGACCTAAACAAATGGCAACCGCAACATCACTCAGCATGGAAAATTCTCCACAGAGACGGTATGCTCTTTCCTACTCATAAATTGATTTGTTCTTGGCATGTTGCCCTCTTTTGTATCGTATCTAAAATCCGATCAGATACGATATGGGGGCATTCCTAAGACGCTAAAATTAACTGATATTCAGTGACCTTCTCAGTTGCATACTGTCCCCACGCTGTACCCATACGACCTGATTTCAATGCTACTGTACCGATCTAATCTGGACTGACACCAACCGGAAAGATATGCTATCTAGCTTAATTAGTT
>CAIRND010000570.1 GCA_903879825.1 uncultured Geobacteraceae bacterium | reverse complement strand
CGCAACGTATGAAATCAATAGCTTAAGTTATTATCCAGGTGTACCCGATTGGTTAATCACTAATTCGGTATAATTCTTTGTTTTTCGTTGCGTTCGTTGCGGCGTTGCGTGATCAATGCCGGATTTAGGATAATCCTAAAATCGGCAGTTCATTGCCACAAAAAGGCACAAAAGTCACAAAAAACAGCATCTTATGTTAAATAGTTATCTAACCTGTTTGGTGATCTCGATGTATGTCATAACTCTCTGGTATTCTTTGCGTTTTTTGCGCTTTTTTGTGGCTAACTGCTTTTTTAAGGATAATCATCTCCTTTTCAAGAGATCACGACATGCCTGACTCCATCTCAATACGCGCGGAAGCATTCTACGGGAGAACAACCTCTGTCGTTCTGCTCGTCCTGATTTTCTTGATCTTTGCTGCGGTCCCTCTCCATGCCGCTGAACCGGTCGAAATTATTGTGACAGGCATCGACGGTGACGTACTGAAAAATGTGCAGAAGACACTTATTCCCCCTGCCGGCTTGATACGTGACGGAAAGGTTGATCGCCTCTGGCTTGAACGTTTTGCCCGACAAGCAGAGGAAAAAGCCAGGGGCGCGATAGAGCCATTCGGCTATTACAACGCCCTGATTACCGTGTTGACCGAACCTGCCGGAGAACGTTATCGCCTGTTGGTAAAAGTGGTTCCGGGAGAACCACTCCAGCTTGATGACGTTTCGGTATCCGTACTCGGACCAGGCCGAGAGGAACAATCCTTACGCAGACTGATTGAGAAGTTCCCCCTGAGCAAGGGGGATGTACTGTTGCAGCAGAAATACGAAGAGGCCAAGTCTGCGCTCAAAACACGTGCCATAAATCTCGGTTATCTGGATGCCGACTTTTTACTCCACGAGATCCGTATCACCCCCCCGGCGACACATGCCACCATCACTCTGACACTGGAAACGGGTGAACGATATTATTTTGGCACTACGAATATCCTGGGAGCGCCCGATTATCCGGACAGTTTCCTGCGCCGTCATCTGACCTACACTTCCCGTGATGTTTTTTCCTACACCAATCTTGGCGAAACTCAGCGTAATTTCACCAATTCCGAGCGTTTCAAAGAGGTGGTCATCACACCGGATACAAAGAATAGCGAATCACTCCATGTGCCGGTTACTGTCCAACTGAAAGCAGCGCCGCGCATAAGCCTGCGACCGGGCATAGGCTACGGCACTGACACGGGGGCGCGATTCACCGCACGTTACCGTGATATGAACATGTTTCATCGGGGACACGAACTGTATTCACAACTGTATGTTGCCGAGCGACTGCAGGGTATAGTGACCGGCTATATCCTGCCCAGCCCGAAGGATGTGAGAAGCTCTACGTCACTACAATTGAATCTGCAGCAGGAGAAAACAAAAACATATTCCAGCCGGATACTGGCCCTGGAGTTAGATCGTAATCTGAGTTTCGGTGCGGGTAAACTGGGCTCCGCCTATATAAAAGCCCAATACGAGGATTATACTGTTGGAGTCCAGAATTCTACCGCGCAGCTCCTGCTGCCAGGCGTGCGTTTTTCCGATGATCGTTACGACAACCCGATACGCCCACGTCGCGGCTTTCGCTACGCCCTTGATATGCACGGCACGCATCAAATGCTCGGCTCGGACGCGGCACTGCTCCAGTTTCTGGCCGAAGGAAGTCACCTCCAACCGCTCCCCTGGCGCCTTTCCCTGCATACACGGGCAAAGGGAGGCACAACCCTGTTGAGCGACCCCTTGAGCCAAATACCACCGTCACTCCGCTTCTTTACCGGTGGTGATCAGAGTGTGCGTGGATACTCCTACAAATCTCTCGGTCCACGTGATGCCACCGGCCAGATCGTGGGGGGGAAACAACTTCTTACCGGCAGTATTGAACTGGAGCGGGCACTCTTCAAGGATTGGGGCGTTTCCCTTTTTTATGATGCCGGCAACGCCTTTAACTCCTTCTCCGCAGTCAGTCTGGCCCAGGGTGCAGGGGCGGGTGTACATTATTTCAGTTCGATAGGAGCCTTGAATCTTTCCGTGGCCCGACCGCTGGGGGTAGAAAACCCGGCAACTCACATTCACTTCACCGTGGGGTTCGAGCTATGAAACGACTAGTCAGGCAGATCGCAGCTGCGGTGACGATTGCCCTGGCCGGATCAATATGTGCCGCTGTTGTCTGGCTCGCCGTTTCGACAGAAGGCGCCCGCTGGTTACTGAAATCGGTCTCCCAGCTGAGCGGCGGCACCTACTCCGTACAGCAGGTTGAGGGGAGCATTATCGACCGACTGCTCCTTCGCGGAGTTCGAGTTGGCCTGGCACAACAAACTGTGGAGATTAAGCGTCTGGAGGTTAACTGGACACCACTTGCACTTATTACCGGCACAGTTACCGTCAATAACGTAACCCTCACGGGGGTGCAAATTCAGGATGACACCCCACCAGATGATAAAGCGCCCCTCCTGCTCTGGCCAAAAGCACCCGAAATCGGGCGGATGTTTACGGGTAGAATCGCGCGTCTTCAGGTTACTGAGCTTAGCTATCGCCGCCTCCAGGAAAAACCGATGCAGGTGACCGATATCACCACGGCTGTCACTTGGCAGGACGGCACTCTTTCCCTCAAAGATCTCAACGCATCTTCCCCTTCCGGACAGATACACGGCAACATCTCTGCGGGCTTCGTGCGCCCTTCTCTTCTGACAAACCTTGTCGTTGCCATGACACAACCCATCGCGGAGATGGATACGTTTTCACTGCAACTGCAGCACAGCCAGAGTGCTGATGATGAACAGCTGGCCGGGAAGATGACGGTTGCCGGCAGTGCAGGTTCCCGGAAGTTAATGGAGCTGAGCGGTGAAGTGGGCCTGACGCCTACCGCCTTCAATCTGCGCCATCTACGCCTCTCCCGACCAGGCCAACGAAGCCTGATAGGAGCCGATGGATCGTTTGCTCTCACAAAACCGGATTCTGCGCTGACATTGCGGGTCACAGCTGCTGACCTCAACCTTTCTCCCGAACTACCTGTGCCGACTGACATCTCCGGCATCCTGACATTCACGGGAACAGTAAACAGTTATCAGGGCGATTTTACGCTTACCAACCGGGCGCACGGGTGGCAGGCTGTCACCGTATCCTCATCCTATCATGGCACCCGAAGCGGTGTGCAACTACCCCGCATCACCGCCAGGATTCTGGATGGAACAGTGGCGGGAAAGCTGGACATTGACTGGCGAAATGGCTTTTCGGTACAGGGGGCGCTTCATGGCAGAGACCTTAATCCATCCAAAATTGAACCTGACTGGAAGGGCGTAGCAAATTTCAAAGTAGCCGGCGAACTGGCCTGGTCCGGCACAAAACGTGTCACCGGAAGCGTACACGGAGCCCTTCTGGAAAGCCGCTTGCACAATCAGGCGCTGACCGGTGAGTTTAAAGCCGACTGGGCTGACAACAATTTATCCGTATCCAGATTAACTCTGCAGGGTAAAGGCTTTGACATCCACGCCTCGGGGAGACTTGAGCGACGACTGGCTGTGGACGTACAGATCAGCGATGTTTCCCGACTGGTACCGGGATCATCCGGTGCGCTTCAGGCGGCAGGATGGCTCTGTTGGCGTAACGGCCATTTAAGTGGTGCCGCCACCGGCACAGGAAGCACGCTTGCCTATGACGGAATGCGCATTGCAGCCGCCAATCTGACCGCCCGACTCGACCAGGGGACTGATTACCCCTTTCATGTCGCCGCTTCGCTGCAAAATGCAGCCTATAACAGCACTGTATTCACCGCCGTGACAATTGCCGTTGACGGGACGCTACCGCATCATACCGTCAACGCAATGCTGCATTCAGCGGAAGCTGAAGCGAAGTTGACACTGCGGGCCGGTTATACTGACACACTCTGGAAAGGAGAGATTACCACTGTTACGGGTAGTGATGGGGTTGGGGGCTGGAACCTGGTTGCTCCGACACCATTTGTTATCACCGCCAAAAACATCAGCGTTGCTCCCCTCGCCCTCTCTTCCGGCCCAGGAGAACGTCTTGACGTTGCGGTAAATCTTGCCTTGAGTCCGGTGAGCGGCAAGATTCAGGTACATATGACCGAAATCGACCTGGTCCGATTAAAACCCTGGCTTCCCCGCGAAACCAGGCTTGAGGGGCGCATAAGCTGCAGGGCCACCGGACTCATACGTCCGGGAAAAACATTTGAAGTGGACGGCAGTGCCGAACTTTCGGGAGGGGTGATACATCAGCAGAGTGCTGGTGGTGATTTGAACCTGGCATTTTCGTCGGCGACAACCTCGTGGGGGTGGCGCGGAGAAGCACTCTCCGGCTCCCTTGCACTGGTTATGGCTGAATACGGCCAGGCGCGAGGGACCTTTTACGTACCGATTCCGGCACGTTTCCCGCTGGCTATCAATGTAAAGAAACCTCTCCGGGCAGTGGTGGTCGGGCAGCTCCGTGACAAGGGGATTATCACCGCCCTGTTCCCGGGTTTGGTCCATGAGAGCTCGGGTGAACTTGATGCCGAACTTACCCTCGGCGGGAACTGGAAAGAGCCACAGTTGGGAGGAAAACTGAGTATGTCCAAGGCCGGTGCCTATCTGCCTACCGCTGGTATTCACCTTACCGATGTCAAGCTAGCCGCACGTCTGGAAAAAAATCTCATCAGAATAGATTCGTTCCGGGCAAGCTCCGGCCCCGGTCATATCGAAGGAAACGCGCTCATCACCCTGGCCAATTGGCACGTGACCGGCTATCAGGGCACCATTGGAGGTGATAATTTTCAAGCCGTTGATTTCCCTGAGATGCAGATTCGGATT
>CAIRND010000569.1 GCA_903879825.1 uncultured Geobacteraceae bacterium | reverse complement strand
GGTTACTGACAGCAAAGCAACTGTGGCAACTAAGACCTTAGGTATTACTGTTATCGCCCCGGTTGCGAAGCTCGCCGTTGTTACGTCACTGCTGCCGGCGGCTACCAGAAAAATTGCCTATAAGCAGACTCTCTCTGCTGCCGGTGGAACGGCTCCATATCTGTGGTCAATTTCTTCCGGCACTCTCCCTTCAGGGCTTTCATTGACCGCTCTGACGGGTATTATTAGCGGCACTCCCCGCTTTGCCGGTACCTCGGTGTTTTCGGTCACTGTCAAGGATGCCAAAGGGGTAATAGCAACGAAGAGTTTATCTATAAAAGTCAATTGAAGTAATGCCGGCGACATAACGATGGCAGATGCAGCAGAAAAACCACGTATCCTCCCGGGTAGGTGGTTTTTTTTAGGTCACTTTTCAGCCTGAGTTCACCTGTGCGCTCTGTGCGACTGATCATGGCGGTGCGTGTAGTGCAAAATCATTCCGGTCGGCGCAGAATCTGCACCGATTATCACGTGGCGATTAACGTAAAAATAATAAAAGCCGTATTATATCAGCAATTTAAAATATATTGGAAGGTTGGCATGTATTGTGGATTATCTAAAAGCAAGAAGTAAATAACCCACGAGGAGGATACAAAATGAAAACGAAACAGATGATGGTAATGGGACTGGCAGCACTCTGCGCAATTGCTCTTGCAGGCGAAGCATCGGCTGCTGGCGGTAAAGGCAATGGCGGCCAGAAGAGGCAGGGGATGAACACAGATGCTGCGCAAACAGGTGCGGCAGGAACTGTTGTCCGTCCGGAAGGGTCACAGCGTCGTGACGGCACTTTTTTGACCACAGGAACAACCGCTAATGGCGGCACAACCCGTCCAGGCAATGGTAACGGTTTGCAGGACGGTAGCCGCTTGACCACGGTGACACCCGTGGTAACACCCGTAGCACCGTAATTAATCAGAATTCAGTCGCCATGGTCGGGGGGGCGCACCCCCCTTCTTTTTAAAAAACAGTAATGAGGAGAATCTCTATGAAATTCAAAATTATGATGGGCACGGTAGCAGTTGCAGCTCTTTTAATCGTAACCACTGTCAGTGGATCTTTTGCAGCTTTTCCAGCACGGATGGGAACATCACAATCGGTCGTGACGAAAATAATCCCGTTATCGAGTTCAGAGATATCAATGTTGACCTACATGCGGGAGGAAGAAAAACTGGCCCGTGACGTGTACCTCAGCATGTATCAGAAGTGGAGCGATGTAACGTTCTCACATATTGCCAACTGCGAACAGAAACATGCTGACACCCTCAAGAAGTTTCTGGATAAATATAACCTGTCTGACCCGTTTCAGGATGTAATCGGCGTGTTCACAAATAGCGATCTGCAGGGCAAGTATGATCAGTTACTGCTCGTCGGCTCCCAATCATATATAGGCGGCCTCTATGTCGGAGCGACAATTGAGGAGATTGACATGATTGACATCCAGCATGCCATAGACGTTACGACACATATTGATGTAATTAACGCCTACCAGAATCTCCTGGAAGGTTCCAAACGCCATCTAAACGCTTATGTAAAAGCACTCTCTGCCCAAGGTGTTATCTATACACCGCAGTTCATCAGCCAGGAATTCTATGACGCCATACTCGGCTTATAATTTTCACTGATAGAATGGTTCAAGATGGGCACTATACGCCGCGTATAGTGCCCATCTTTGTTTTTCTGCCATAGCCGCAGCCAAAAGCGAGATCAAACGGCTCTTTCACCACTCATGTGTGGGATAATCCGGGGACATAATACAAATTATCAGCAGGACAATCCATTAATAGGTATTATGTCCCCGGATTATCCCCATTTTGGATACCTGGAAATCCCCCCTTAATTTCCTAACATTCT
>CAIRND010000568.1 GCA_903879825.1 uncultured Geobacteraceae bacterium | reverse complement strand
GTCGCTGGCCCTGCTGACCGGAAATGTGGGAAGAACTGGCACCGGAGTCAATCCGCTGCGCGGCCAGAACAATGTGCAGGGGGGCTGCGACATGGGCGCGCTTCCCGATCTTTTCAGCGGCTACCAGAAGGTGTCCGACCCGCTGGTGCGGGATAAATTCGCCCGATTGTGGGATGTGCCGACCCTCCCGGCAGAGCCGGGACTGCCATTGACCCGGGCCATGGATGCCGCATCAGGGGGGCTGATTCAGGCAATGTTTATCATGGGGGAAAACCCGATGCTCTCCGACCCTGACCAGGCACACGCCCGCACGGTATTGGAAAACCTGGAACTGTTGGTGGTACAGGATATTTTTCTCACCGAAACGGCTGCCTTGGCTGATATCGTACTGCCGGCCGCCTGCTACGCCGAAAAAGAGGGTACATTCACCAATACCGAACGCCGCGTACAGCGCCTGCGCAAAGCGGTGGAACCGCCAGGAGAGGCCCGCGCCGATGGGGAAATCATCTGCGACATTGCCGAGATAGCCGGATATGAGGGCATGCGCTACAAAAACCAGGCAGAGGTAATGAACGAAATCTCCACTCTTACCCCGATTTACGGCGGCATCAGCTATGACCGGCTCGACCCGCACGGCCTGCAATGGCCCTGTCCTGACCGCGAGCATCCCGGCACACCGATTCTGCACACGGGGAATTTTACCCGTGGCCGGGGACGCTTTAGTCCGGTGGCACACCGGTTACCTGCTGAACTTCCGGACGAGCAGTATCCCTTTGTACTCACCACCGGGCGCACCTACTATCATTGGCACACCGGCAGCATGACCCGCCGCACCCATCTGCTCGACCGGGAGGAACCACGCTCCTTTATTGAACTTCACCCCGACGATGCCGCCCGTATCGGCGTTCGTGACCGGGACCGGCTGCAGGTTTCCAGCCGCCGTGGCGAAGTGCAGACGGAGGCGCGGCTGACCACGATGGTTATTCCGGGAGTGGTGTTCATGCCGTTCCATTTTGCCGAAGGGGCTGCCAACGCTCTCACCAATAACGTGCTTGACCCTGAATCATCTATACCGGAATTCAAAGTCTGTGCGGTTCGCGTGGAGAAATTGCCATGATCATAAAGATTGTGACTTCCGACCGGATTGAGCAGTTTTTCGCCAGCCTTGACGCAACGTGGGAGGTGCGGGTGCCGATTATGCTGCCTGACGGCACCCGTACCATCAGTAGCCGCAGCAGCGGGCCGCTTGCCCTGCATGGTGGTGCCGTAGCGGGTAAACCGACCGCCGCGTTCTTCCCTCAGCACGGCACAATTTTCACTGCTGTTGGAAGCGGATTCCAGGAACCAGCCGCTCCGACGCGCCCACTCTTTATCCTCGGTTTTACCCCACGAGATCTGGCCTGTCTCCGTTTTATTGACCGTTTTTTTGCCGATGGTTTTAGTGACGACCTGTACCTTCGCCTACGAAAAAATGCCGTCGTTGCGGGGATCTCCGGCAACTGCGGGCTGGGTGGCACACTGTTGCCCCCCGCTGGCGGCGACTGTGACCTGGAATTTTTCTGGGAGGGGAGCGGCTGGCTGGTGATTCCGCACAGCAGTGCGGGAGAAGCGTGTGTCAGCGGATTACCGGACAGTGCACCACCGGAAGCGGTGGAACGATATCGGCAGGCCGCGATGACGCCACCACACGAAAATGACCGGCTGGTCAGGCGGGCCTCGGAACTACTGCGGAGCACCAGCGTCCCTGATTCATTCTGGGCAGAGATCGGCGATCGCTGCATTGCCTGCACCGGCTGTAACCTGGCCTGCCCCACCTGCACCTGTTTTGGCGTACAGGACTGGCGCTCCGCCACTCAGACAGAGCGGAGTCGCATGTGGGACTCCTGCCAACTGGACGGATTCATGCGAGAGGCGGGAGGTCATAACCCACTGGGCAGTGAAGCAGAACGCACCCGGCGGCGCATCCATCACAAGCTGGCCGCCGACCCGGAAAAATGGGGAGAAATCAGCTGTTTCGTCTGCGGTCGCTGTGACTCCGCATGCCCGACAGGGATTGGAATTGTGGCTGTGGCGCGGGAGTTGGTGGCGCGTTTCGGGTGAAACGACAATCCTAAACGGCACTACAACCACAGAGTCACAGAGAACACAGAGAAAATATTGAGTTTTTTTAAACGCTGGGCTCACCCAAAAGGTGAAAGCCAGGCTTTTTTATCAACTATCACATATTGGATTATCAAAGTTTTCTCTGTGATCTCTGTGACTCTGTGGTGAGGTTTTCAGAATTCAGGATAATCAACCGCACCATGTACAACACAAGGAAAACCATGGCTCACACAAGTATTATCGTTAAAGGTGCCTGCGAGCACAACCTCAAGTGCATCGACGTGGAAATACCCCGCGATCAGTTAGTTGTCATCACCGGTCTGTCCGGTTCCGGCAAATCCACCCTGGCGTTTGATACGATCTACGCCGAGGGGCAGCGCCGCTATGTCGAATCGCTTTCTTCCTATGCCCGGCAGTTTCTGGAGCAGATGGAAAAACCGGATGTGGAGTCAATTGAAGGGCTTTCGCCCGCCATCTCCATCGAGCAGAAAACCACCAGCAAGAATCCCCGCTCCACGGTCGGCACGGTCACCGAAATTTATGATTATCTGCGCCTGCTGTTTGCCAGGATCGGGCATCCGCACTGCACTTCATGCAATAAAGAGATCACCTCGCAGACAGTCTCCCAGATGGTCGATCAAATACTGCTTCTGCCGGTCGGCACCAAGTTAACGCTGCTTGCGCCGATGATTCGCGGCCGCAAGGGAGAGTACAAAAAAGAGCTTAACCAGCTGCGCAAAGAAGGCTTCACCCGCGTTGTGCTTGATGGGACGGTGCGTGAACTGGCCGATGACATTGAAATGGATAAGAAGAAAAAACATGATATCGACATTGTTGTTGACCGGATTGTCATCAAGGAGGGTATTGGTCGCCGTCTCGCAGATTCACTGGAAACCGCCCTGCACCATGCTGACGGGGTGGTAAAAGTTGAGGCGGTCGAACCGGCGCGCGACGAACCAAACGAGAGTGGC
>CAIRND010000567.1 GCA_903879825.1 uncultured Geobacteraceae bacterium | reverse complement strand
CGCGAATGCCGCAGCTATGCCGCAAAATTTGTGGCCATCCAAAAAGAGGAGTTCAAGCGCCTGGGAATCCTCGGTGACTGGGAAAATCCCTACCTGACCATGAATTATGAATATGAAGGGTTGACCGCAGCCGAACTGGCCCGTTTTGCCCATAACGGCGGATTATACCGGGGCCGCAAACCGGTACACTGGTGCTCTTCGTGCGTGACCGCGCTGGCCGAGGCAGAAGTGGAGTATGCCGATCACACCTCCCCCTCTATTTTCGTGCGCTTCGCTCTGCAGGATGACCTGTCAACTGTACTACCGGAATTGGCCGGCAAACAGGCGTACATCGTCATCTGGACAACGACCCCCTGGACGATCCCAGCCAACCTGGCTGTGGCACTCCATCCGGAGTTTGATTATGTGGCGCTCGACACAGAGAAGGGCATCCTGATTGTCGCAGAAGGACTGAAAGATTCTTTTCTCGCGTCAGTCGGCCTGACCGGGAGCGTCATTGCAACATTTAAAGCCGGAGTACTTGAGCGTAAACGCTGCAAGCACCCCTTTTACGATCGTGATTCAATCGTGCTGCTGGGCGAGCATGTCACATTGGAAGCCGGTACCGGCTGCGTTCATACCGCCCCCGGCCACGGTCAGGAAGATTACGAGCTGGCTCTAAAAGAGGGTCTGCAGATCTATAATCCGGTCGATAACCACGGTAAATATCTGGCGGATGTGGAGTTTTTCGGCGGCCAGCAGGTTTTCCCCGCCAACCAGAGCGTCATCGACAAACTGATCGAAGTTGAAGCATTGCTTAAGACGGAAAAAATAAACCACTCCTACCCCCACTGCTGGCGCTGCAAAAAACCTATCATCTTCCGTGCCACGGAACAATGGTTCATCAGCATGAAAGCCAATGATCTGCGTGACAAAGCGCTGAAAGCCATTGACCAGGTAGAATGGATACCAAAATGGGGCCGCGAGCGCATTTACGGCATGATTGAAAACCGTCCCGACTGGTGCGTTTCGCGCCAACGCTCCTGGGGTGTTCCGATCACCGCCTTCTCCTGCACATCCTGCGGCGAATACATTGCCGATGGCACCATCATGGATCATGTTGCGGAGATTTTCAAAAAAGAGAGTTCCGATGTCTGGTTCGACTGGAGCGCCGAAAAGCTGCTTCCGGCCGGAACGGTCTGCCCAAAATGCGGTTCCGCGGCCCTTGAGAAAGAAAATGACATTCTGGACGTCTGGTTTGATTCGGGCGTCTCGCACGCAGCCGTTCTGGAACCGAGCCAGGCTCTGCGCTCACCGGCCGATCTTTATCTTGAAGGGAGCGACCAGCATCGTGGTTGGTTCCATTCATCACTGCTTGAAAGCGTCGGCACCCGGGGGACTGCGCCCTACAAAAGTGTTCTGACCCATGGTTTCGTACTGGATGGTCAGGGACGCAAGATGAGCAAATCGGTGGGCAATGTTGTCGCCCCTGAAGATGTCATCAAAAAATTCGGCGCGGATGTCCTGCGTCTATGGGTTTCCGCCATGGATTACCAGGATGACACCCGCATATCGCAGGAGATCCTGACCAGAGTGGCGGAAGCGTATCGCCGTATCCGCAACACCTGCCGCTACATTCTCGGCAACATCAACGGCTTTGATCCGGCAACCCAATCTGTGCCGTTTTCAGAAATGCCGGAAATTGACCGCTGGGCCCTGCACCAGCTCGAATTACTGAAAGAGCGGATTCTCACCGCCTATCAGAACCTTGAATTCCATGCCATCTATCAGGAGGTCAACGGTTTCTGCACGACTGAAATGAGCTCCTTCTACCTCGATATCCTTAAAGACCGCATGTACACCAGTAAGGCAAACTCTCTGGAACGCCTCAGCGCCCAGACGGTTATGCACCGTATTCTGGACACCCTGGTGCGTCTCCTGGCGCCAGTACTCTCGTTCACCGCTGATGAAGTATGGCAGTTTATGCCGGGTCAGCGCGAGGAAAGCGTACATCTGGCAGAATTTCCCGTCCGTAATCCGGAGTGGCACGATGAGGTTCTGGCGGCTCGCTGGGAGCGTATCATAAAGGTACGTTCGGACGTTTCAAAGGCACTGGAACTAGCGCGAGTGGCTAAAACCATCGGACATTCTCTCGATGCCGCCGTAACCATATCCGCACCACCTGAACTTTTTGCTTTCCTGCAGGGCTATGAAGTCGAACTGAACAGCATTTTCATCGTATCGAAAGCGGTATTGGCGGAGACCATAGAGGGTGAATACTGGACGTCCGAAAGCATTGACGGATTACAAATTCAAGTAACAGCAGCTCCCGGCATAAAATGCGAACGCTGCTGGTATTACAGCGAAGAACTGGGTACGGTTGCCGAACACCCAACTATCTGCCCAAAATGTACGACCGCTGTTATCTAAAGTAAATCCCCCTCAATCCCCCTTTCATAAAGGGGGAGGCTTTAAAAGCCCCACTTTATGAAAGGGGGGTTGGGGGGAATTGAATTTGCCGTAACACGTGGCAATCAGACAAAGCAAATCCCAAGGAACTACCATGAAATCACGTTACACCCTGTTTGCCGCCATTTCGGTTTGTGGCATCATTATCGATCAGATCACTAAAATTGCCATTGATCGCAGTAT
>CAIRND010000566.1 GCA_903879825.1 uncultured Geobacteraceae bacterium | reverse complement strand
GATACCGTACCCAGTGATCCCAATCGCGAAGAGTACCGCCAGGGCAACACTATGGGGACGGCATTCAGGCATTGGCGGCGTGCCAAGATTGGGCGGCGTTTCCGACTATTTTTTCGGTTTGATTCCAAAACCAGGCTCATTATTTATGCCTGGGTGAATGATGAAAACACTCTGCGCTCAGATGGCAGTAAGAGTGATCCATACACGGTGTTCCAAAAAATGTTGCAGCGTGGCCACCCGCCTGATGACTGGGCGGCACTTGTTTCTGCCAGCCAATTGAACTGGAAACACTGAACATCGAATGTGGTGGAGTTAAGTCCTCGCTATTCACTTTTTATTTAAGTTTTGAAGGGAGAATCATAATGGGTCTGATACACGTCACAACGCAAATAACCAACCTCGCTAAGACAGAAGCGCCGTATAAAGCAGAATTTCTTGTTGACACGGGTGCTATAGATTGTATGGTTCCTTCTGATGCGCTCAGAAGCGCAGGAGTCGCCGTAGAAGGGAAAGACTCGTACGAGCTTGCCGATGGCACTTTAATAGAGTATCCATACGGTTTCGCTCGAATTTCATTGATGGGTTCGGAAACCGTTGTACAGGTTATTTTTGGTCCGAATGATTGCGAGCCGCTTCTGGGAGTTGTTGCACTGGAAAACATTGGTATTGGAGTAGATCCTGTATCAAGAACCCTCAAACGTATGGCTGCAAAGCCTTTGAAATAAAATGTAAATATTTTAAACGTTTGGGACTAAAACCATGACAAACGATGAAATTCAAACCGAAATAATGCTTGGTGAAGACAGTCAGCGTCAGTTTAAGGCCAATGTCCATAATCCGGAGCAGGTTGCTGCGGAAATGGTGGCTTTTTTGAACTGTTCAGGTGGGCGTATATTCATTGGTGTCACCGATGACGGTTCTGTAAAAGGCCTGGATGCTGATGACATCCGTCGACTGAATCAGCTTATGACCAACACTGCCACTCAGAATGTTCGTCCCCCTGCCAGCATTCGTACCAAAAATATCCGGGTAGATGACCGAATTATTATGCTGGTTGATGTTCCCGATGGACTCAATAAGCCATATTGCGACAACGAAGGACGTTTCTGGGTCAAAAACAGAGCGGACAAACGCAAGGTAACCAGTCCTGAAGAACTTCAGAGACTCTTTCAGGCAGGCGCCAAACTGTTTGCAGATGAGCGACGTATACCGGAAACAACTCTTGAAGACCTGGACATGTCCGTCTTTGCAGATTTCTACTACCGTAAAACCGCCTCACGCCTTGACTCTTCGTCTCTACCCATTGGCAGGTTGTTAGAGGCGCTTGGCTTTATGAAAAACGGAGCACTGACACTTGCAGGACTACTGTTGGCAGGCAGAGATGTCACTCGACACGCCCCACTTTTCCATATTGCTGCGGCGGCGTTTACCGGCACTACCCTGACAGATGAGGCCTTTCTTGACAAAACTGAATTCAGAGGACGACTTCCTGAACAATATTTGGGGGCTATGAGCTTTCTGGAGCGCAATTTGCGTCATGTCCAGGGATCGGAGGAAGAGGGGTTTAATCAGCCAGGAGTGTTGGAAATCTCTCGAGAAGCTCTCCAGGAGATTGTCGTTAACGCTCTGGTTCATCGAGACTATCTGGTAAACTCTTCTATCAAACTTTTCATATTTTCCGACAGGGTCGAGATCCACAGCCCAGGGACACTTCCCAACAGTTTGACTGTAGAAGCAGTAAAGCAGGGTGTCTCAGTGCCAAGGAACTCGGTATTGCTTTCCCACGCACAGTATCTCATGCCATATTCAGGGCTCGGAAGCGGTCTGCCCCGTTCACTGGCAAGATGTCCTGATATGGAGCTGGTGAATGATGACACGGCAAACAGGTTCATGGTCTGTTTTCGACGCGCCACAAAGCGCAGCTAAAGGAGGTTTTATCATGCAGATAGCCAATCCTATCTATGATGTTGTTTTCAAATATCTGATGGAAGACGCAAAAATCGCGAAACTGTTGATTTCTTCCATAATAGGCGAAAAAATTCAATCTCTTGATTT
>CAIRND010000565.1 GCA_903879825.1 uncultured Geobacteraceae bacterium | reverse complement strand
TATATCTGATTCAGGTACAGATACAGAATTTCATCCTTGGAGAGTCGTTCCTCCATCCGCTTGGCAAGAATGGCCTCTTTTATCTTGCGGGAAAACTTTTTTTCAGGAGACAGCAGCATGGATTTAGTTACCTGCTGTGTGATGGTCGAGGCTCCTTCTTTTTTACTCAAGGAAATAATGTTTTTAAAGGCTGCCCGCATAATGCCCAGATAATCGATGCCCGTATGTGAGTAAAAATTGGCATCCTCAGCCGAGACAAAGGCCTGAATAAGTTTGCGTGGCATCTTGTTGACCGGTACCACAATGCGGCGCTCGAGATAAAACTCTCCGACCAGAGTACCGTCGTCGCCGAATACCTGTGAAACGATAGGCGGCTTGTAGTCGGCCAGTCGATCGACCCGCGGAAGCTTTGCCATCAGATAAAATACATAGCCGGACACACCGAGAAGAGCAACAACAGCAAGCGTCACGGTACACAAAAGAATTGTCGGCCAAAAACCGTTGCCAGCAGGGGGTGATGGTTTCTTTCTTTCCATTAAACGAACCTTCCTGAAGAACTGATCAACCGATTTCGGAATAGCAGCTGATAGTCGTATGCGCGGTGCTGCAAAATAGCACATCATATCAGGAATTCAAGCATATTCAGAACAGTATTCCGGTAACAGTACATACCCGTAATGCTTAGAACCGTAAAAAATTCGTGCTACAGAGGGCGTGTTTATGATACATACCTACACGTTTCACACATGCTTATAACAGTGCAGGAGGAGGATATATGTGCGGTATTGTCGGATACATTGGTGATCAGCAGGCGACCCCGATTATTCTTGAAGGGCTTAAAAAACTTGAGTATCGCGGCTATGACTCTGCAGGTATAGCCACGCTTGCGAATAGCGAATCTGCCACCCGTAGAAGTCAGGGTAAACTGGTCAATCTGGAAAACGTTCTTCGTGAGCACCCTCTTGTCGGCACCGTTGGTGTCGGACATACCCGATGGGCCACGCATGGCCGGCCTTCTGAAATAAACGCCCATCCGCACAAGGCCGGACCGGTTATTGTCGTCCATAACGGCATCATAGAAAACTATCTGCAACTTAAGGAACAGCTAAAACAGGCAGGTCATGCGTTTAAAAGTGAAACAGATACCGAAGTCATCGCGCATCTGATCGAGGAAACCCTCCGCACCGAGGCGGATTTTGAAAAGGCTGTCAGACTGAGTCTGACTCAGTTACGCGGTGCCTATGCGGTCTGTATCCTCAATGAAAAGGAGCCGGGCTGCCTGATTGCAGCCAAGCTGGGTTCGCCGATGGTGGTAGGTCTCGGCGAGGGTGAATTCTTTGTTGCCTCCGATATCCCCGCCATTTTAGCCTATACCCGCGAGATGGTTTTTATGGAGGATGGCGAGTTTGTGGTTTTCCGGGACAAAACGGCTCGTTTCTCTACTATCGCCGGTGCTCCTCTGGATAAAAAGGCCCGTCATATCGACTGGTCTCCCATGATGGCAGAAAAAGGCGGCTACCGGCATTTTATGCTAAAGGAGATTCATGAGCAGCCGCGAGCTGTTCGCGATACTATCGCAGGCAGATTGCTTGAGAGTGAAGGGGATGTGTATCTCGAGGATTTTCAGTTCAGTGATCGTCAACTGGCTGCGGTTAAGCGGGTTATTATCATCGCCTGTGGTACCTCCTGGCATGCGGCACTGGTCGGTAAATTCTATATTGAGGGGCTGTGCCGTATTCCGGTTGAAGTCGATATCGCCTCCGAGTTCCGCTATCGCAACCCGGTTGTAGACGAACATACCCTGGCAATTGTCATCTCCCAGTCGGGTGAAACGGCTGACACTCTGGCAGCACTGCGCGAAGCAAAGTCCCGTGGCGCCATGAACATGGCGATATGTAATGTTGTTGATTCCTCCATCGCCCGGGAGTCAGACGGTGTCATCTACACGCATGCCGGTCCGGAGATCGGCGTTGCTTCAACCAAGGCATTTGTCACCCAGTTGACCGCCCTCTATCTTTTCACCATTCGTCTCGGACGAGCCAACTGTACAATCGATGTGGCCCATGGCCAGCGGATGATTGCGGCGCTTAAAAAAGTGCCGGGCCTGCTGGAAGAGGCGCTGAAGCTGAACGAATATACTGAAAAAGTCGCAAAAAAATATATGAACGCCCGTGACTTTTTATACCTCGGTCGTGGCAAAAACTTCCCTATTGCCCTTGAAGGTGCTCTTAAGCTAAAGGAAATTTCTTACATCCACGCGGAAGGTTATCCGGCTGGTGAGATGAAACATGGACCGATCGCTCTTATCGATGAGGATGTTCCGGTTGTCGTGCTGGTG
>CAIRND010000564.1 GCA_903879825.1 uncultured Geobacteraceae bacterium | reverse complement strand
ATTCGTAGGCCATTGCCATATCACGTTCAGCATCCGAGGTGGTTAAGATCACCACCGGCAGTGGCCGCAGAGCTTCATCAGTCTTGACAGCTTTAAGCACTTCCAGTCCGTCTATCTTGGGCAGGCGCAGGTCAAGCAGCATAAGATTAGGCAAAGGATAGGTTATCCGGTCAGCGTACACACCCCGCCCATACAGATAATCAAGGGCCGCTTCACCGTCCTCCACATGAAAGATATTATTGGCTACCTGAAAATCCTCCATATTGCGCATTATCAACTCGGCGTGATCAGGGTTATCTTCGACCAGTAAAATTGTCAATGGTTCACCATTCATTGTTGTACCTCCTGAATTATAATTACGTAGAGCGAGCTTTTTAAGATAAAAGCCCTCATCCCCCGACAGTAAAACAAAACCGACTCCCCTTCCCCACCCCATCCGACTCCACCCAGACCCGGCCGCTATGCACCTCTATGATGCGCTTGACCAATGCCAGACCGACACCGGTACCAGTGCTTTTGGCATCCAGTTTATTGAACAGACCAAAAACGAGCTGGTGGTAGCGTGCATCAATACCTATGCCGTTGTCCTGCACAAAAAAGACAGTGCTACCATTTTCATCCCGTAGCCCAAACTGTATCTGCGGCACCGCCTGATCCCCCATGTAATTAATGGAATTCTCAAGCAGGTTTTGAACAACCTCAGCCATGCGCCGCCGGTCGCACTGCACGACAGGCAGGTCTGACTGTACGGTGACAGTAATGGTGCGAGCGTTCAAAGCTCCGTTCAACTGAGCCAGAACATCATCTATCAGCAGATTCATATCCACCGGTTCGGGGGTATGGACAACAGCGCCGATAGTTGAGAGTTCAAGCAAATCACGCAGCAAAGCGTTCATCTTGTCAGCTGCCGCACTTACCCGTTTCAAGTCGCTCGCCATGCGCTGATAGTTGCCATCCTCAAGGTCTTTTTGCAGAGAACCGGCGAATCCCTTGATTGTGATGACCGGGCTCTTCAAATCGTGGGAAACGGTGTTGGCAAATCGTTCCAGATCAGCAATCTTCCGATTCAGCTCCTCTTCAGTCCGCTGTTGCTCTGCGCTCACTATCTGTAAATCTTTCAGCGTTTTTGCCATACTCGGCATCTCGATAGCTACCGGAATCTTCGGAATGAACAATATCGCAGCAATGACAGAAACCACCATAGTACATGCCTTTATGTACCCTTCTGGCCAGTAGTCAGGCACATAGATCGTATACGCAGCAAAGAAGTGAGTTGTACCGCATGCGAGGATAAAGAGACCGAAAAAAAGAAATACCATAATAAAAGGGAGATCTCTTCTCTTGTAGGCAAAATATGCCATGGCAAGGGCAATGGCGTAGTACGCAATTCCGGTAAAAACATCGGAGATCACGTGAAGCCATACCAGGCCCGGCTCCCACGAAAAACAAAAACCGTGAGCCATGTAATTACCGATCATTTCGTGGTTCATATATTACCCCTTAAAAGCCCTCAGCCGCCTTTGGCAGCGTAAAGCAAAAGCATGATCCCTTCCCCACCCCATCCGACTCCACCCAGACACGTCCGCCATGCACCTCAACGATCCGTTTTACCAGCGCGAGGCCAACTCCGGTCCCTTCGCTCGCGGTATCCAGCTTTTCAAACAATCCGAAGATGGTTTCGTGAAAGCGCGATTCAATACCTTTGCCATTATCATTGACAAAGAAGACCACCTCTGCACCATCCAATCGTGTGCCGATCTCTATACGGTGCGCAGCCTGATCTCCTCTGTATTTGACGGCATTCTCAATCAGGTTCTGAACGATCTCACCGACCTGTTTTTTATCGCCGAATACCGCAGGAAGATCGGACTGCACCGTAACCTCAACCTGGCTGACAGCAATTGATCCCGTCAACTGTTCCAGACACTCTTTTACCAGTCGGTTCATGTCGATCTGAGTGGATTCGTTTTTCTGTCTGCCAACACGGGACAGTTCCAACAGGTCGCCCAGCAGAGCGGTCATCTTACCCGCCGCACCCTCAATCCTTTTGAGATCGTCCTGCGCTCGGACATGGTTACCCGCCTCAAGATCACGTTTTATCATTCCGGCATAGCTCTGAATGGTGATCAGCGGGCTTTTCAGATCGTGTGAAACGGTGTAGGTAAAACGATCCAACTCGGTATTTATCTTCTTCAGTGTCTCTTCGGCAAGTTTACGATCTGTTATGTCGAGGCAATAGCCGATATAACCGACGAAGCAGCCATCACTGTCATAACGGGGACAGAGCCATCATCCTGAATCCATCGATATTCTCCGTCGTGGCGGCGTAGACGATAATCCATGCTGAAGGCTTCACGTTTATCAAATGCGGTAACATAGATATCAAAGCAGAGTTGCAAATCATCGGGATGAACCCCCTCTGCCCAGCCATTACCAAACTCCTGTTCATACGTTCTACCGGTAAATTCAAGCCAGACTTTATTGAAATACACACAAAGTTTATCGGGGCGTGCCTTCCAGATAAGCGCCTGACCAGAATCAGCAAGAGTCCGATAATTCAACTCGCTCTCACGCAGGGCAGCGTCACGTGTCCCTAATGTTTCCAGCAGGCCATTGAATGAACCGATTAGTTCACCAATTTCGTCATGCCTGGTTATGGGTAACGGTTGCGGATGTTCGTCTGTGGCGGAAAGAGCGGTAAGAGCTCTCGCGGCAGCAAGCATCGGTGAAAGTTGGCGTTTCAATATCCAGAGAGATATCAACCAGGTTAGGCCACCCGCCAGCAGCGTCAGAGAAATTGTGGCAACCAGCATACGTTGTTGCATGGCACTAATCGGAGCATAGGCTTCTTTGGTGGGCAGCACAGCGGCAACAAACCAACCGGCAACGGATATGTGCTTCGCCGCAGAGAGCTCTTCGATACCACGGGAATTCACCGCAACACCATAGCCGTCAAAACCCTGCATGTAGCGATCGTGCATCTGGTTGATGCCGGGAGGGGGGAGCGGTTGCATGATACGGCTTTTATCCGTAGCGGTGACAATTACGTTGTGCTGTGGTGCCATCAACAGATAGCCACCGGTTTTGCTGTAGCGGTGTTCCGTTAATTTATCCAGAAAGCTGGGGTTACCCAGATTGGTGACCCCCGCCAAGGCACCGATTATTCTCCCGTGAGCATCACGGAGGGGTACTGCCATGACCAAAACAGGCGCCTTCAACTGCTTGCCCATGACCGGTCGACCGATGGTTATTTTCCCCTGCTTGATCGCGTCGGCAATAAAATCCCTATCCATATAGCTGACGCCACGGCGCCCCGCTGAGAGCGGTATTGAGGCGATTGCAGTCCCATCAAGACCAGTAACAAATGTGCCACCATTAAACAGAATATTAAAAATTGGCCGATGTTCCAGAAGTGTCTGCAGGTCAGACGTATGAGCAATCATGGTCGGGTTAATCTCTTGAGCAATTTTTCCCAACGCTTTTAGCCGTTGGTCTAAATCTTCATTTACTTGGCTTGCAACAAAAGACACCGTCGAAAACAGCTGATTTCCCAGCATGCGTTGCATATCATCGCGCAATATTCTGGTGATATAAAACGTTACAGACCAAATACCGATCAAAAAAATAGCCACGGAAATGATGGTTATCCTTGTCTTAAGCGACCGTGGTTGAAAAGCATTGGTGTTCATACTGTTTTCTCCGTCAATGATGTTGCGTCTGTGAATGAAGATTTCCCCAACACCTGTTGCACCACCTCAGTCAGGCGATTCAGGTTAAACGGTTTCTGAATAAAACCATCCAAGCCCAGTCCCTTGAAACGTTCTGCAACCTCTTCTTCACTGTAACCGCTGGCCAGCAGCACCTTGATCTCCGGGGATATTCTCCTCAATTCCTTAAAAACGGCAACGCCATCCATGCCAGGCATGCTGTGATCGAGCAGCACCAACTCGATGTGCCCTTCCTGTTCCTGGAAAATCCGAAGAGCTTCCACACCACCAGTTGCAGCTATTGTTTCAAAGCCAAGCTCTCCGAGCATTTCGGTACAAACTTCGCGAATCATCTCTTCATCGTCAACAATCAAAACTCTGTCAGGATGCCGGATGGCGGTTAAGGCCATATCATCAGCAGTCGTTTCACTGCTGGTCTCCTGATTCTCTGAAGTGACAACAACGGGAAACAGCACCTGGATGGTTGTGCCGACACCGGGGCTGCTCTCCACCAGAATTGCTCCCTTGTGAGCGCGGATTATACCCTGTGCAGCCGACATTCCCAGACCACGCCCGGTAAATTTGGTGGTAAAAAACGGATCAAATAGTTTATCCAGCGTCGCAGCATCCATACCACAACCACTGTCGCTGACCTCCATCCAGACATAGCCGCCAGTCGCCGGTTTTTCTTCAAGCAGACTTCTATTCAAGGCTATTTGGTCAAATTCCTGAACACCGGTTGCAAGAGTAATTGAGCCATTAGCGTCACCGATCGCCTCGGAGGCATTGATAATCAGGTTCATAATCACCTGCAACAGCTGATCTCCGTCTGCCATGATCTGAGGCAGGGCATGGTCAAGTTTCATTTCAAAACGTATGCTCTTTGAGACGGTAGCAATCAACATGGCTGAATTGTGCTCAACCAGAGCGGTTAAATCGACTTTTTCTATTTTAAAAAGTCCTTTCCCGGAGTACGCCAGCATCATACCGCTCAATTTGGCAGCCCGTTCAGCCGCAGTTATCGCCCGATCAACAAAATGGCGTACCGATGCATCACGAGGAAGTTTCATCAAAGTCAGTTCCAGATTGCCAAGCACCGCCTGCAGCAGGTTGTTAAAATCATGGGCGATGCCTCCGGACATTGTCCCCAAACTCTCAAGTTTCTGGATATGCAGCAGGTGGCGCTCCATTCTCTGGCGCTCAATTTCAGCTTTTTTTTGTTCCTGAATACAAGCCCACTCTCGCAAACCGCATTGTACAATACGCGACATCCCTGAAAATACCGCTGCTGTTTTGACCACATAATCGTGGGCCCCCGCTTTCATGGCATCGACAGCAACCTGTTCATTACCCTGAGCGGTCAGTAAGATTACCGGGCAGAGTCCCTTTACGGTTACTACCAACTCGCTGCCGTCTCCGTCGGGTAATCGGTAATCAGTTAATATAAGGGCTGGGGCCTGCAGCAGAATTTTGGCCCGTGCGGCGTACAGAGAGCCGGCCATTTCCAGGCGATACTCTTCCACAGCACTATGAAGGGATATTTTCATAAGCTCTGCATGGCTGTCGTCGTCTTCAACAACGAGGATCAAAGGAGCATCTGGGTTATCGGTCACCATGGCCGGTTCCTTTTCATATCTATTAATGGATCAATGAGAACTCGAGGTATGAATGCAGCTATTACGAAACAGTAGATGTACGGTTGAACTATCACAACAAGAAACGGCGCACGAACATCGTGACGCCGATTACATACATTCAGTTTAAATAATAAAGTTCTAAAAAAACAGTTGTCAGTGAGTTATAATTCAGCAATAAACACCTTTAATACCATATATGATAGAGATATTACGTTACAAAACATGGTTGGATTTTACACTATTCCCGCAAGGAATCAAACATATTAACGACCATTGCTCCCCTTATATTTTTCGATACAACTGGGCATCCGGCACGACCTGTTCAAACAGGTGTAAAATTTCTACCGGCATTTTTTGGGTGTTTTCCAGAGCGAGAAAACCGCCAGGACTCAAGGCCTGATGATACATGGTAATAACTTCGATTCTCTCACTATATTGAAAATGCAGCAGAACATTTTTACAGACTACCAAGGCATAATCAGAACCAATCGGCTTAAGAGAGAGAAGATCATGATAGCGAAAAAAAACCCGTGAGCGGACTTTGTCACAAACCCGGTAGAGATCGTTTTCCTGGGCAACGAAATATTTTTTGAAGATATCAACCGGTATCCGCTGCAACTCTTCATACTTATAGGTGGCCTGCGTGACAATATCGCCAAAATTATTTTCGCTATCGTAATCAGTCGCATCGAGATACAGATTATTGAATGTCGCTCCGAGCCGTTCTGCAAAAAGAATTGCCACCGTATATGGTTCCTGCCCGAGCGCGCTGCCCGCATCCCACACCTTGATGCGCATCCGTCCCATGGCAAGTTTAATGGTTTCATGTACCGCATATTCCAGCACCGGTAAATCTCGAAAAAAGAAGGTAAACGCCATGTAAAAAGCTCCTGTGGTGTGAGGCCGACAAAAGGCCGGTCCACCGCCTGCCCCTGTGACACATCAGCCGTCAATCAATGCACGGACGCGCCTCAAGAAAACCTGCGGATTCAGTGGCTTGGATATGAAGTTATTACCCGATTGTACAACTCCTTTTGTGTTAAGGACATCTGCCGTATAACCGCTGACAAACAGCACTTTGACATTATTCCTGTATTCTTTCAATTTTCCATAGACATCCTTGCCGTTCATACCAGGCATTACAACATCCAGGACAACCAGTGCTATGGCATCTGAGCCGCGCCTGAACAGGTCCAGTGCTTCGGCACCATCAAGCGCACTCAGCACCACATAACCGGCTCGTTCGAGAAGACCCTTATTCATCACCAGCACTTCAGGATCATCCTCTACCAGCAGGATAGTTTCAGTGCCCCCCGGCAGCTGTTTCAGAGAAAGCACTGATACCGGCTTCTCCGACTGATCCCGCAGCGGCAGATATATTTTAAAGGTTGCCCCCTCCCCCTGTGTACTCTCTACTTGTATCACCCCATCATGCTGACGGATAATGCCGTATGCCATCGATAGCCCAAGTCCGGTTCCCTTACCCAACAGTTTGGTAGTAAAAAAAGGCTCAAAAATCCTTTTTGCTGTCTCCGGGTCGATACCTTCTCCGGTATCGGAAACGGTAATCAGGGCATAATGCCCATAGCGGCACCCCTCCAGATCGAGCTGTGTACCATCGTTTTCAACCGGTGAGACAACAATGTCCAGGACACCACCGTGCGGCATGGCGTCACGGGCATTAATCGCCAGATTCATCAGAACTTGTTCAATCTGACCACGGTCGATCGTTACCATGAGCGCTTCATCAGGCAGATATGTTGTGAGCAGAATATCCTCACCTATTATCCGGCCAAAAAAGTCCTGCATGGTGGTAACAACAGAACCAACATCCTCCGGTTGCTTGTTGATCGCTTGCTTACGGCTGAAGGCCAGCAGGCTCTGGGTCAGCTTGGTGGCCCTTTCGGCGGAATGGCTTATCTGGGCAACAAGTTCCATCTGTTCCGGATCATCAGCTACGTTCAACTCCAGGAGGGCGGCAGCACCGATAATAACGGTTAGAATATTATTGAAATCGTGCGCGACCCCTCCGGCCAGAGTGCCGATTGACTCGAGCTTCTGTGCCTGACGTATATGTTCTTCCAGCGCTTTTACCATCGTGACATCGTGCAGACTGACTACGGCACCAAGTTTTTCGCCACAATTACTCACCAACTGTCGCCCCGTTGCCAGCAGAGTAAGTGGTGTGGCTCCCTTGGAGACGACAACAATTTCCTGATTATTCACCTCTTGACCCTGCAGAGCCCTAAAAAGCGGAATATTTTCCGTTTTCATCCGGGTTATGCCGTCTTTTTCAAAGATGTCATAATAATCGGCCCACTGATCGGGGGGAAGCGGCTGTTCGGGAAGGCCGTGAAACTCACGGGTTGAACGATTGAAGAGCGAAAGAGTGCCATCTTTGTCGCAGGCGACGACACCATCTGACAGGCAGTCAAGGATGGCAGACATGTATTCATTATTTCTGGCAAGTTCCAGCTCAAGCTCTTTGCCTTCCGTTACATCGAGACAAAACCCGATGTAACCGACAAATTCTCCCGAACTGTCATAACAAGGTGAACCATCATCTTGGAGCCAGCGATATTCACCGTCAGCGCGGCGCAAGCGATAATCCATACTGAATTTTTCGCGTTTTTCAAAGGAACGGGAATAGATATCCAGGCAGCGTTGAAGATCGTCCGGATGTACGCCTTCAGCCCAGCCGTTACCCTTTTCCTGTTCAAGCGACCGACCGGTAAATTTCAGCCAGGTTTTGTTAAAATAATGACACAGCTGATCGGTCCCCGCCAACCAGACCAGTGCCTGACCCGAATCAGCCAACGTTTGATACTGTTGTTCCCGGTCAGTGACCATCAAAATAAAGCGGGACAGCAACTTGTATAAAAACAAAGATGTCACGACAATGAATGCCCAGTCCATGAGGGTATCAATGCCCGAAAACAGCTCAACATCCCGGACATAATGGAGCAGCATAGTATTGGATACATACGCCCAGAGAGCTGAGAGAAGGAGGTAGAAGAAAACGAGTATAAGCGGCATCTTGCCGAACCAGTTAGTGTCAGTCATTGGAAAACCCTCTGAAGTGTGCGCTAAACTGAAAGCCCCCTCCTGATGCTACGAAGGGGGCTCGTGGTAGTGCCTTAATATTTCTCAAACGCCTCGTCCAGAT
>CAIRND010000563.1 GCA_903879825.1 uncultured Geobacteraceae bacterium | reverse complement strand
GATATCTCCAGTAAACCTCCGGCAACAATCGAGTGGGAATAAATCTCTCAACAGTTCGCACTAGAATTCTATGACGAAACAACCTGAAGCGAATACGGACAGCAGCGTTCAACACGATTCCGGTGCTGAGCGTTGGCTGTTTGCCGAGGCCAAAAAACACCGGGTACTCCTGCTGACTATCATCGGCTTGGCGAGCGGAGTCGGTCTGTTTGCGCTCTTGCAGGCTCATTTTCTTGCAGCAGCGTGTCAACGTGTTGTTATTCAGGGTGAGGGAGTAGCGGCGATCACGCCACTTGCCGCTATTTTGATTGCGCTGGCGGCGGGGCGAAGCCTCTTCACCTATGTAATGGAAAAAAAATCAGCGGCAGCTGCTGCCAGAGTCAAACAGGCGGTGCGCAGTAAACTCTACCGGAAGATTCAAAATCTTGGGCCGGCCGGACTGGCTGGATATGAATCCGGGGCGTTGATTGAAACCGTAACCAAGGGTGTTGATGAGCTGGAGCCCTATTTTACCCGGTTTCTTCCCCAAGTTGCTCTCGCAGCAATCCTGCCGCTTATGTTTCTGATTGTAATTGTTCCCTCCGAGTGGCGATCAAGTATGGTTTTGGTCCTGTCAGCCCCCTTTATTCCTTTATTCATGATTTTGATCGGTCGCGGTTCTGAAAGCGTGCATCGTCGTCTGTGGAGCCGTCTGTCCCGTATGGCCGGGCATCTGCTTGATCTGGTACAGGGTTTACCCGACCTGATAATTTTCGGTGCAGCACGCAAGGAAGCGGCGGTTCTCGCTCAAGTTTCTGATGAGTATCGCTCCGCAACAATGAGCGTGTTGCGAGTCGCCTTTTTGTCGGCATTTGCCCTGGAGTTTTTTGCAACAGTCGGCACTGCAGTGGTTGCAGTAATCATTGGTTTCCGGCTGCTATGGGGTGTCCTTACTCTTCAGGAAGGTCTTTTTGTCCTGCTTATGGCGCCGGAGTTTTACCTGCCACTCCGTAACCTCGGGTTGTCGTATCATGCCAGAATGCAGGGTATAACTGCTGCAGAGCGGATAGCTCCTCTTCTTGCAAAGCCGATATCGGCCGGTTTTACTGGGACTTTGCCAGCTCCGAAAGGTCCACCCGGCGTCATTTTTGAGGGTGTTTACTTTAGCTATGGCGGCACGAGGGGAGGGGTCTCCGGCGTAAATTTGACCTTGCAGCCCGGTAGCATTACCGCTCTGGTAGGTGGCAGCGGGGCGGGTAAAACCACGTTGGCGCGCCTGCTGGTTGGTTTAACCAGGCCCGAAGCCGGACGTATACTCATTAATGGTCAGGACTTGACTACATTTGCACCGGATTCCTGGCATGCCAGACTAGCCTGGGTACCGCAGGCACCCTTTTTTACGTCAGGTACGGTGCGTGAAAATCTCCTGCTTGGACGCCCGAATGCCGATGAACAGCAGATAAATGCTGCCCTTGAAGCCGCCGCCGCCGATCAGTTTATCGCTCATCTTCCTCATGGTCTGGATACCGTTCTGGGTGATCGCGGCGCCGGATTATCTGGAGGCGAATTAAAGCGTCTGGCTCTTGCCAGGGCTTATATTTGTCACGCAACCCTCGTGGTGCTGGATGAACCGACAGCGGGTCTCGACCCGGAGAGTGAGAAACTGGTGTGCGAGTCACTTGAAAGACTTGCGCAGGGGCGAACTGTTTTGATCATCAGTCATCGCGAACAGACACTCTCTCACGTTGAAGCCGTCGCGGAAATGATTGATGGCCGCATAGAGAGAGTCGTTTCAACTGCGGACTATCTGACGTTCAGGGAGGCCGCCTCGTGAACTGGATTATTCGCTTTTTGAAAATATCACGCAGCCAATGGCCCTGGATGGCTGCGGGTATAGCGCTTGGTTTCGTGGTGATCGCCGCCAATGTCGTGTTAATGGCCGTTTCGGGCTGGTTTATCGCATCGATGGCTGTTTCCGGTGCCAGTGGCGTGGCGTTTAATTATTTTTATCCTTCAGCGTGCATACGTTTTCTGGCCATTGCCCGAACCGTGGGGCGCTATGGCGAGAGGTTGGTTACTCACGAAGCGACCTTCCGAATTCTTTCAGAGTTGCGGGTCTGGCTGTTCAAACGGTTCATACCATTGGCTCCTGCCTGCCTCGAGCGCTATGCAGGTGGTGACGTAGCAGGACGGTTACGGGCCGATGTTGATGCCCTGGAAACGCTCTACCTTAAAATATTAGCTCCGCTCGCAGTTGGAACAATTTCCATCATCGCCGCACTGGTATTTCTTCTCTGGATCAGCCCGTCATCCGCTCTGGTAATGCTGTTGTTTCTGTTGCTGGCCGGGGTAGGTCTGCCCTTGCTGGTGCGCAGTTTTTCTGAACAACCAGGAATGAAATCCGCACAATTATCTGCCGAACTGCGCACCAAAGTTACTGAAGGGCTACAAGGGATTGAAGAGCTGATACTGCTTGGGGCGGTTGAACGCCAGGCTACTCTGGTTGATACTCTTTCGGTTGAATTGATCGGAGAGCAGGAGCATCTTGGACGTATTAACGGATTCTCTCTCGGTGGCATGGCTCTTTGTGCCGGGTCCGGGGTTGCTGCTGTACTGGTAACAGTCACTATGCAGATCACCTCACATCAGTTAGCACCACCAACTTTAGTGATGCTGCTGCTGTTTTGTGCGGCAACTTTTGAGGCAGCGGCACAACTTCCTTCCGCGTTATCGTTTCTACCAGCAGCACGAGAATCAGCCGCCCGTATTTTTGAACTGGCAGATGCCCCCGTACCGGTGCCGGATAATAATGTTGGGTCTGATATACCGACAAAAACAGAAATCTGCTTCAAAAACGTATCTGCTTGCTACCTTCCAGGCGAGCCGGTGTTACAAAATATCTCCCTGACTATACCGGCAGGGGGGAGTGTTGTGCTGTCAGGTCACAGCGGTATCGGCAAAAGCCTGCTGGTTGAAATCCTGCTCCGTTTCCGTGACTATGAAGGGAGTGTTACCGTTGGCGGCATCGAAATTCGTGATCTGCCAAAAGAAACCTTAATGACTATGATCGCAGCAGTACCACAACATCCACACCTTTTTAACAGTACCATTCGGGATAATATTCTGATGGGAACGGAGTCCGTTAATGAGGTCCTCCTACAGCAGGCTCTGGGTGACAGTGGTCTGGATATGTGGGTAGCAGAACTTCCACTGGGACTTGAAACCGCGGTGGGGATCAATGGTTCAGCCGTATCGGGTGGTGAGGCGCGCCGCATTGCTCTTGCTCGGGCTCTTTATAAAAATGCACCGATATTGTTGTTGGATGAGCCGACAGAGGGGCTTGACGGTGTCACCGAGCGCACAGTGGTGTCACGCCTGAATAAACGATTAAGAGCTGATGGAGGGACAACGATGTTGGTCGTAAGTCATCGTCCCGCCTGTCGTGCTCTTGGTGATTCCGTGATCTATCTGGAAAACATCTCAATCGATTAAGCCCGCATCTGATGATGTAAAGTCGTGGAGATTGGATCTTTATTTGCGTAAGCATAGATTGATTTATCAGATAAATTATAGAAGTAAATGTAGTAATTTCCCCACTTTGTTGCATTTGCATAATCCTGTGTTAAAATTCCATCTGCACAAACTTATTTTAGTATTACTATATTTGTCGTTGACATTTTTGCAATAAACCATTAAAGATAAAAAAGCTCTTGTTTGTGCGCTATGTATTGGTAGCTGTAGATGCAAGTTCACTTGCTTCATTCATAAGACAGATGGCTTCGGTGATTTCACAATCGAGTGTAGTCAATCTGTAAAATCTCGACTAAAAATCCACTTAATTTAAGCTATTCATAATAAATTCCGCATCAGCGGTAAAAAACTAAACAAGGAGGAAGTATGAATGTAGTTACCCTCAGCCAGTTGCAATTTGCGGCAACCTGCATGTTTCACTGGATTTTTGTCCCTCTCACACTGGGTCTATCGATCCTGACGGCTTGGATGGAGACAAAGTATGTAACGACCGGTGACGAGATGTGGCTGCGCATGACTAAATTCTGGGGCAAGCTGTTCCTGATAAATTTTGCTCTAGGTGTTGTTACCGGTATCACCATGGAATTTCAATTTGGGATGAACTGGGCAGAGTTTTCACGCTATGCTGGTGATATTTCAGGCGCACCTCTTGCGATCGAGGCCACGGTGGCCTTTTTCCTTGAATCGGTCTTTATTGGAGTCTGGATTTTTGGCTGGAACAAGCTGTCCAAAAAAGTCCATGCGCTTTCGATCTGGTTGGCCGCCGTTGCAACAAATGTTTCAGCTCTGGTCATTCTTCTGGTCAATGGCTGGATGCAGCACCCGGTCGGTTATGTTATTCGCAACGGTCGTGCAGAGTTGACTGATTTTATTGCCGTCCTCACTAACCCCTACGGATTGATAAAGTTCGGCCACACACTGACATCCGCGTATGTTCTGGCTGGTTTCGTTGTTATGGGCGTTTCTGCCTGGCATCTGTTGCGTAATAATGAAACCGCTTTCTTTATTCGCTCCTTCAAACTTGCAGCAACGTATGCCTTTGTCAGTTGCATCCTTGTTATCCTGACTGGTGACTTTCACTCGGCTGATATTGCCAAGACACAGCCAGTCAAATTTGCAGCCATGGAAGCGGTGTGGGAAACCCAGAGAGGCGCCAGTTTCAATCTTCTCATGGTGCCTGACGTTTCACAGGAACGTAACTCGATCGAATTGCTTCGTATCCCAAAAATGCTCAGCTTTTTGGCCTTTAAGGATGCAAACGCCGAGGTAAAAGGCTTGAAAGATGTTCCCAAAGAGCTTCGCCCGCCGGTTGCCGCCACCTATTACAGTTACCGTTTGATGGCTGTTCTGGGTATGGCTATGCTCCTACTTAGTTTTGTAAGCTTTTTCGTTTCACGCAAGCAGAATTTAATGGATTACCGGCGTGTTCTGGCCATTATGGTTTTCGCCATTCCGCTACCCTATCTCGTGCAGCAGTTGGGATGGCTGGTGGCGGAACTAGGGAGACAACCCTGGGTCATTTATGGTGTTTTAAAAACATCCGATGCTGTTTCAAAAACAATCACCCCAACACAGGTGATAATGTCTCTGTTAGGTTTCACTGCCCTCTACAGCGTGCTGGGTGCAATTGATATCTATCTGTTGGTCAAGTATGCAAAAAAAGGCCCGGATAAAGATCTTACCAGTATTATTAACGTTCAAGGGAGGAGCTAACCATGGATACATTATCCTTATTCCAAATCATCTGGTTCGTGTTGTGGAGTGTTTTGTGGGCAGTATATTTTATGCTGGACGGCTTTGTCCTGGGAACGGGATTTATGGCTGGTTTTCTTGCTAAAAATGATACCGAAAAGAGAGTACTGATAAATTCTGTCGGTCCTATCTGGGATGGTAATGAAGTCTGGTTGGTAACAGCCGGTGGCGCTACCTTTGCGGCTTTTCCCACTACCTATGCGCTTATGTTCAGTAATCTTTACTCTGCGTTAATACTGCTGCTCTTCGCCTTGATCGTACGCGGCGTTTCCTTTGAATTCAGAGGCAAAATTGATAGCGATGTATGGAGAAAATCCTGGGATACTGCCATAATTATCTCCAGCTTTCTCCCGGCACTGCTGTTCGGAGTCGCCTTTGGTAACATTTTCAAAGGTATACCAATGACAAATAATTTCACTACATTCAACTTCAGCTATGATGGCTCACTGATCGGCTTGCTCAATCCCTATGGATTGCTGACCGGCGTCCTTTTTGTGCTGCTCTTCGCCGTACATGGTTCTCTTTATGCCGCCATCAAAACAACCGGGGATCTCAGTAAACGTGGCGCAGAGATGGCTAACAAACTGTGGCTGCCCCTGTTGGTAGTCGCCGTTGCATTTCTTGGCTATACGTACCCGGCAACGAAGCTCTATGACAATTACCTTAAAGCTCCGGTGTTGTTGATCGTACCGCTGATTGCGGTTGTATCATTGCTTTTGATCAAGGTTTTCATCGCAAAGGGCTCGTGCCATAAGGCCTTCCTCTTCTCGTGCTTCACCATTGTTTTTGTAGTATTCACTGGAGTTGCCGGGTTGTTTCCCAACCTGATCCCCTCCAGCATTGACCCAATTTCCAATCTGACGATATTCAACTCCTCGTCGAGTTTATTGACACTCAAGATTATGACTGGTGTAGTGGCGGTGTTTTTACCGATTGTTATCTCCTATAAAATATGGGTGTATCGGCTTTTTAGAGCACCGGTAACCAATGAAGAAGTTCTAGGAAATTCAGAGTCTTACTGATTTTTTGACTTAGAAACATTTTTTATTTTAAGCAGTCATCCCGATAAATAAGGGGTGACTGCTTTTTTTTGTTCGGTACAATTTATAATCCGATCTCTGAAAAAAAACCAGCGGCTCCTACCTTACTACGTGCAAATTTTTTTTTTCGTGGTAAACTCGCCAGGTTTTTAAAAACGATGATTTGAAAATATCTATACATTCCTGCTAAATAAGTAGTTTCCAAGTTTTATTAGTTGCAACGGTAACAACACTATCCCCCTAAAGGAGAGGTAAGTATGAATGCAAAAACGCAGTACTATGATGATTCAGTAAAAGGTTTCATCATCTGGAGCCTCATCTGGGGCACAATTGCTGTCGTGGTCGGTATCCTGATCTCCCTGCAACTGGCCTGGCCGCAGCTAAACGTTGCACCCTATTTGACTTACGGCCGTTTGCGGCCAATCCACACCAACGCCGGTATTTTTGGCTGGGGAATCGGCAGTTTCATTGCCATGTTCTTTTATATCACGCAACGTCTTACCAAAACCCCACTCTGGAGCCCGAAATTGGCCCGGGTTACGCTCTGGATCTTTAACGTTGCCATCGCATCAGCGGCGGTAACTCTTGCAATGGGAATCAACCGCACCAAGGAATATGCCGAACTGGAATGGCCTCTGGCCATTATTGTCGCAATAATTTGGGTGTTGTTTTCTATCAATGTTTTCATGACCATCCTTAAGCGCAAGGAAGAGCAGATGTATATCTCGCTCTGGTACATCATGGCCGCACTGGTCGGTGTCACCGTACTGTATGTTGTCAATAACCTGGGTGTGCCGCTTCACCTGTTCAAATCCTACTCGGCTTTTGCAGGGACCAATGATGCCAATGTGCAGTGGTGGTATGGCCATAATGCCGTTGCCATGGTTCTGACTGTGCCCCCCCTTGCTATTTTTTATTACTTTCTTCCCAAAATCACCGGAAACCCGATTTATAGCCATCGCATGGGAATCATCGCCTTCTGGAGTCTTATTTTCATGTATCTCTGGACCGGAGCGCATCATCTTCTCTGGACACCGATCCCGGACTGGATTCAGACGGTGGCGATGGCATTCTCGATCATGTTGATTGCCCCTTCCTGGGGAGCTGTAATGAATGGCTATCTCACCATGAATGGTCAGTGGGAAAAGATGAAGTCCAATTATCTGGTCAAGTTCATGATTTGCGGAATCACCTTCTATGGATTACAGACATTACAGGGTCCGATGCAGGCCATCAGGTCGTTTTCCGCTTTTATTCATTACACTGACTGGGTTCCGGGGCATGTCCACATGGGTACAATGGGCTGGGTCTCAATGGTTCTTTTTGGTGCAATCTACTATGTCACCACGACGCTGAGCGGAGCAGAAATCTATAGTGTAAAAATGGCTAACACCCACTTCTGGCTGGTTCTGGTTGGCCAGTTGATCTACTCAATCACCATGTGGATCGCCGGAGTTCAACAGGGAAGTATGCTGCTCGCCACAAATCCCGACGGTACGCTCCACTACAGTTTTATGGAAACTATGATTGCTATCTTCCCCTATTACAAAATCAGGGCGGTGAGCGGTTTTGTTTATCTGGCTGGATTAGCACTGTTTATCTACAATATTTATAAGACCTTCCAGAAGGGTGAAGAGTCAAAAACTGCCAAGGCATAATTAAATTCAATACAAACGAGGACGATACTATGTTGGAAAAAAATCCCGTTATTTTTATCATTCTGGCTTTTGTTGTTATTATGGTTGGTACTTCGATCACTATGATAGCACCATTTAAATGGATCAACGGTCCTGGAGACATGATTGCTGAAGTCAAGCCGTATACTCCGCTGCAACAGGAAGGGCGTGATCTCTACATGCGGGAAGGATGTAACAACTGTCACTCTCAGACAGTGCGTACACTTGCCTCCGATGTTGAACGTTACGGCTATGGCGGTACCTACTCAAAATCGGGTGAATTTGTATATGACCGCCCGCATCTCTGGGGATCGCGCCGTACCGGTCCGGATTTGGCACACATCGGCCTGAAATATCCCGATCCCAAGGGTGCCTGGCACCGAAAACATATGGAAAATCCTCAATCGGTTGTTCCGGCGTCCAATATGCCATCCTACGCGTTCCTCAATGTGCCGCTCGATACAACCTATTCCGAGCGTAAAATGAAGCTGCTCAAGTTCCCGTATACCCAGGCGGACCTGAACGACCTTAAGGGCAAGAGCGAGATGGACGCCATTATTGCCTATATGCGTAAATTAGGAACGGATATTCCGGTCAAAAAGGCTGATGCGGCAGCAACTCAGGTACTCCCGACTGCGAGTAACCCCTTCAAAGATGTTGAGGCAATTGAAAAAGATGCTAAATCGTTGTTTTCGCAGCACTGTGCCTCCTGCCACGGCGAAAAACGTGAAGGGACTCTCGGACCCGCTTTAAAAGGTTCAGCAAAGTCAGATGCAGATCTGTTTAAAATCATCTCTCAGGGGATTGAGGCCAACGGCATGCCATCTTTCAATACTTCGCTTGATGAACAGAAAATATGGAAGATTGTTACCTTGATTAAACTGGATACAAAGTGATGTTTGATGCCCGTTTTGTTTTTTTGGCGTTGACCGGTTTTTTGCTGGCAATTCTCATAGCAATTGCTGTTGTAACAATGAACAAGAACCGCAAGCAGAAGCTCGAAGAGCCAAAACACAGAATGCTTGAGGACGACTAATTTTTCACAAGGAGCAGATATATGTCAGATCAGCATGAATATGATGGAATAAAATATCGCGAAGAAAAAAGTTCCCCCGGTGTTTTTCGAATTCTTTTTGCCGTACTGGTCATTTGGGCCGTGGCTTACATGGGCTATTACCTGTTTAGCGGTTGGAGTTCGCAAGCCGAGGCAGATGCTGCAAAAAAAGATCGGGAAAGTCAGAAACAAGTTGCTCATAAATCAGTAGAAACGACCGCTACAGTCTCTGGCAGTGGCGAGCATAAAATTGAATTGTATGTTGCCGCCGGCAAAAAACTGTACGGAAGTCTGTGTGCTGCGTGTCATGGTGAAAGTGCCAAAGGCGGAGTCGGGCCCGATTTAACGGTTTCAAAATACAAATATGGTAAATCGCGGTTGGACATTACTAAAACAATTACCGAAGGTCGACCGGGTGGAATGCCGTCATTTAGTAGCCAGATTGACAAGGAACAGGTTGAAGGCCTTGTTGAATTTGTGCTTACTTTGAAGTAGTTTATCACACTAACTTATGTTTTTGGAGGGTACCCATTTGGCTGCTATATCGTTTGAAGAGATTATGTTTACTATCATGTCTGCGACGCAGGACACCTTTAAAAGCTATATGAATATTGATCTGCTTGCCGGTAAGGTTGAAAAGAAAGTAGAACCGGTTGATTCGGATGTTACCGGTATTGTTGGCATCGCCGGTGATCGAGTTGGCTACATTATCATTGCCACCGATAAAGCAAGCGCCCAGTGTGTTGCCAAAGAGCTGCTGATGGTTGATGAGGCTGATGATGAGTGTATCAGGGACGCCATGGGAGAGCTGGCCAACAACATTGCCGGTGTGTTTAAAACCAAATATCATGAACAGTATGGCAGTGTTGCGCTTGGTCTGCCGTTGGTGGTTTCCGGCCAACTGCGTGCTATTTCAGAACCTCCCGGAGCAAATGAATCTTCGAGTATTAATGTTCAGTGTAAAGGGGTCACAATCCCCTTTAAAACCGCTGACGGTACAATCTCAATCACTGTCATGGTGTATATGTAGTGCTGCTCTCTGCCGGAGATGAATCCAGCCACGTAAACGCGTTGCTGGATCGCTATGGAATATTATTGGGGGAGGTGGACGCCTGGTTTGGGCGCTGCCTTGATACATATCCTGATCTTATTGCGTGTCGTAATGGTTGTTCAGAATGCTGCCGTGGCCTTTTTGATATTACACTACTGGATGCCTGTTATCTCAGGCGTGGTTTTGATGCTCTTCCTGAACAGCAACGGATTCCACTTTTAAAAGCAGCTTCCCGGCGACTCAGTCAGTTATCGAGCATAAATGCTGCCTTTGTCGATCCGTGGTTGCTGAACGGAATTCCTGAGGAAGAGTGGGATGAGCTGATGCCGGAAGAGGATGAAAGCCCCTGCCTTCTGTTGTCGGAAAGTGGTGGCTGCATGATCTACCATCATCGGCCGATGACCTGTCGTCTCAATGGTATTCCGCTTATTGATGTTTCCGGTGAAGATCTTTTTGATGAGTGGTGTACTCTTAATTTTACCGGGGAAGATCCGCGGCTTCTTACCGATGTGCGCTTTGGTTTTACCGAGTTATTCGCCAGAGAACTGCACCTTTTCCAAGAACTTCTCTACCTCCTGACCGGCACTATCCGCAATGAGGTTGATCTGTTTATACCGGCAGCAATTGTTATGGATAAGTATAACATTATAGAGGCGCTTTCACCCGATCACTGATTATTCAGATTCGATCATGCCGTAAATTAAAACCGCAACTCCGTATCCTCCTGAGTTTTTATCACCCCACCTGCTGACCTGAACATATTGTATGAGGTGCAGATACATGTCACACCAATTGCCATTCAATTCATCCATGATACGCGGTTTGTTCACGCCGCTTCCACCCGAACAGTTACCGGATAATACGCCTGGATTCTGGGCTATTCTGCAGGGCGCTTCCCTCATCGTAACCTTAGGAACGATGCAGCAGTTACCGGAAGGTCCGCTTCCGACTGGAATTACTTCTGCAACTGAACCGATGAGAATCGGTCTATGGAAAGAGAAGCCGTTGCGGGCAGTGCGGATATCCGCTGAATCTCCCATTCCTACTGAGTATGAAACACTACCATTTCAAGGGCCTGACATGCAGTTGGATAATGTTCTTGCAACTATTGCAGGCCGGGCCGCTCAGATATTGCATTGGGAGCGGCGCAGTCGCTTCTGTTCCCACTGTGGAGGTGGGTTAATCAGGATCCCGGATGGGTGGGGCAAGCGGTGTCCGTCGTGCGGTGACGAACATTTTCCACATATTCACCCCTGTATTATCGTATTGGTCAGGCGCGGTACCGATTTGCTGTTGATCCGCAATGCCGCCTGGAATACGGGTCGCTTCAGTCTGGTGGCCGGCTTTCTCGATTTTGGAGAATCACTGGAAGAATGTGTCCAGCGCGAGGTGCGTGAAGAGGCGGGGATAGAGATAACCAACATTCGCTACGTGGGGAGCCAGTGCTGGCCCTTTCCCAGTCAGCAGATGATCGGATTTCTGGCTGATTATGCCAGTGGTAACGTTATGCCTGATGGAGTGGAAGTTGTTGAAGCGGGTTGGTTTCATGAGGATGCCCTTCCAATGTCGCCGGGAGGAAAACGAAGTATATCCCG
>CAIRND010000562.1 GCA_903879825.1 uncultured Geobacteraceae bacterium | reverse complement strand
CCCCGACTTCCCACATAATGATTTACCCGTCTGCGCTGCGTATCAGAAAGGGAATCGTACCAACCAGCGGTGGTATCGTTATCATGAGTTCCCGTGTAAACAACTGCATTATTTTGATAATTATGTGGCAGGTATGAATTTGATGGTCCTGAATCAAAAGCAAATTGAATTATTTTCATTCCGGGGAAATCATAACGATCTCGTAATGCTACGACTTCTGGTGTGATAATCCCCAAGTCTTCGGCAATAATAGGTACTTTTCCAAGGGTGGCATAAATAACGTCAAACAGGATTGTTCCCGGTGCCTTTACCCACGTGCCATTAATAGCGGTGTCCTCTTCTGCCGGCACATTCCAGGCAGCTTCAAAACCCCGAAAATGATCAACACGAACGACGTCAAAGAGCTCATACATTGCCTGAAATCGCTCAATCCACCATGCATATTTTTGCGCCCCCATGGCATCCCAATCATAGAGTGGATTACCCCATAATTGTCCGGTTGCACAAAAATAATCTGGCGGCACTCCTGCGACAACGGTAGGTTTGCCTTTAGAATCAAGAAGAAACAATTCTCGATGGCTCCATACATCCGCAGAATCGTAACCAACAAAAATGGGGATATCTCCAATAATTGCGATTCCTTTTCCAGCCGCGTACGCACGTAATCCACGCCACTGCTTGAAAAACTGCCACTGTATATATTTTTGGATCCCAATTTCAGCCCCCAGCTCAACTGAAGCTTTTTCATAATTTTTTGGCGTCAGTAGTGCCAGACCGGCAGGCCATTTCTCCCACGAGCGGCCCTTGTACTTACGCTTTAGCGCCATAAAGAGCGCAAAATTATGTAGCCAGGGAGTTGTATTACAAAAATGCCAAAATTCTTGTTTAGTCGGCGCAGCATCGTTTGCTAAAAAACATGCACCCGCAGTCCGTAGTAGCTTCATTTTCTTTTCTGAGACAACTTCAAAGTCAACACTGGTACTATCTGGACTGTCATCGTAGTCGATTATCGGAAGATCACCATCAAAAGCAATCTGATCAAGATCTATCAGAAGCGGATTTCCCGCAAAAGCGGAAAAAGCTGAATAGGGTGAGTTCCCACAGGCTGGCGGTGTCAGCGGGAGTACCTGCCAATAGGACATTCCCATAGCAGCCAGAAGATCGATAAAACGACGCGCGTCCTTGCCCAGGGAACCAATTCCGCCCGGTCCCGGCAAAGAGGTTGGATGCAACAGCACGCCACAACCACGCTTATTCAGCATCAATCCCCCTTATAAACGTTAAATAAAACTATATTTAATCAACAGCTTAACATGTCACTAGAGAGCGCCAGACCTTCCAGCAGTCCAAAATCACTGACCTTGAGCTGTGTAAAACCAAACGCGTCCATAACTGATGCAATGATTATTAATCCGGCAATAATCAGATCTTCGCGCCCTTTTTCAAGGCCTTTGATTGACAGTCGTTCTTGAGGGTTCATGGCAGACAACGTTTGAAATATTTCTGCAACGTATTCCCTGCTGACAATGAAGTTATTCACTTTGCGGTAATCATAATCAACCATTTCCAACTTGATTGCCGCAACTGTTGTCGCTGTTCCAGCCGTACCAACCAGTGTTGAATCTCCGGGAACGGTTATTCCAGCAACTGAGAGATCTTTCTCAAGCTGATTAATCACCGACCTGACACGTTCAATCATCTCATTATGTGTCCCGAAACCTTCTGTAAGCCGTACTACACCAATCGGCATACTTTTGATAAAAACGGGCGACCCGTGAGATGAAATGGTAAATTCAGTACTCCCCCCTCCAACATCAAGCACTACAAGCATTCCACTATCAGAATCAAGGCCCGACAATACGCCTTCAAGCGTCAGTCGAGCCTCCATATCTCCATCAATAACAATAAGTTGTATGCCGGTATCCCGATGCACTTTATCAACAAAATCGCGACCATTGGCAGCATCTCGCACCGCACTTGTTGCTGTTGCCAGGATATGACTCACTTCATATTTTGCAATAATTTTTGAAAATTTCTGCAGGCAGGACAAACCGCGGTCACATGCTTCAGGTGACAATCCATATTCATCAGTAAAACCACCGCCGAGACGAACGACCTGGCGCTCTACGTGAACGGGAATAATCCCGGAAGACGTTTTCTCTGCAATCAGTAGTCGCGCAGTATTAGTCCCGAAATCAATGGCAGCACAATACTTATTCATTCAGTTTCCCCTTGATATTACCGCTATAGGTAAAAATGGGGAGCAGATAAATCCTTTGAAACATTATCCAAGAACCATTTCCTTCAGCTCTTTGCCCACTTTGAAAAAAGGCAGTTTTTTGGGACTTACCTTAATAGGCTCACCTGTTTTCGGGTTTCGGCCGGTATAGGTGCCATATTCTTTGATAACAAAACTGCCCAGTCCACGAATTTCAATACGTTCGCCCTGTGCCATCGCTTCACCCATAGACGAGAAGATCAAATTAACAACCTCTTCTGCACGCTTGGCAGGTAAATCTTTTTTCACAGCCAACTGTTCAATAAGTTCAGATTTATTCATAGAACCCCTCCGTAGTGGCAGCCGTAACGGCTGGAAATAAAACGATGAACATCT
>CAIRND010000561.1 GCA_903879825.1 uncultured Geobacteraceae bacterium | reverse complement strand
TGGGCTTTATCTGTTCATCCAAACAGGGCGTACGCCATACGCCCCTAAGATTTAAATGGTATTTTGGAAAACTCCAAATTCCTTAGAGCTTTTAGCCTAAAAACGGCTTTTGGGTCCACGAAAGACACGAAAAACACGAAAAGCTAGACTATTACAGCAAAACAGAGATTCACCAAACAGGGGGCGTAGTAAAGTTGTAGATCTCTTTGATTTTGTTCGTGTATTTCGTGTTTTTCGTGGACAACTGCTTTTTCTAGGTTTAGTCCCTCCTCTGATGCGACTGAGGAATATCGGCTGTGGGTTTCGACGATTCCATAAGTAGCTTTTCCAGTATTTCCGACTCTTTATCATGCTCTTGTTGTTTAGTTGAATTAAGTTTTTCCGTCTCTGCCGGAGGCGTGCGCTGGCAGTTCAATTCACGATTTCCCTCCTGATCAAGAGGCGGTTTCATCACCTTTTCCCCGGCGCCCATCTGGTTCAACCCGGTGGAAACGCCGCCAGAACCATGATTGTCCGCCAGAAGATATGGTGGAGTGCACACAAGTATGAACAGAGACGTTAGTGCGAAGGCTTTATGTCCATTCATGGTGCGCTTTCGGTTAGTCACAATCTTCACGCCATACACAGGAGTACTGCCCACATTCCTCTGATATCTGATTGTCAAAACATTGCTGGTTTCCCTCGGCGCACTGGATAGAGCGCACAAGTTCTCGTTTGGTTGCCCTGCCGACCGTAACATTATGTCTTTTAGCGATCTGCTTGATCTCGGTAACATTCATTGCCTGTTCTCCTTTGATTTTTTTTCAGGCCAGCACAGCGGCGTCAGAAGGTGTATCTGTCAGGCAATGGCCGATCAGCACCTTCATCGCCAACTGTAATTTTTGGGGCACATTGACCAATATTGGTTTTACCCCTCTAAATCTGGCGCACTGTAACCAGACGTTGAGAAGTTGCAGGCCGCTGATGTCCGCTTCCGCTATCTGTCCACAATCAATCTGAAGGTCTTTTTCACTTCCCGGTTCAATCTGTTGTAAAGAAAGTGCCATTGAATCAAGATTTCCGGTTAAGCCGGTGATTGTCCAATCACCCTCCAGACAAGCTGCTGTATCAGTCATGCGTATCGCCATACAAACCTCCCCTATCTGATTACTTAGTAGAATCGGGAATTACTTTACACAACACATGCCAAGTCTATTTTTAATATTTTTGCAATTATTTAAGTCAGTTACAATGAGAGCGTTTATTTGCTGCAGTATGGAATTTATGCTGGCAGGAAAGTTTATTACATCGCGGAAGATTATATGTCTGAAAGCGGGAAGTTACGGAATGTCAGTTTTTTTACCGGAAGCTCGATTTGTAACATTGAGGAATTTTGTAGGGGCGACCATTCGAATCGCCCCTCCATCACTAGCCACCGCACAATTCTTCAATCTGTCTGAACAGCTCGTCGAGATTGACCGGTTTTGCTACATACCCGTTGATACCGGCAGCGAGAAAACGCTGGCGATCATCAGAAAAAGCGTGGGCGGTCATGGCGATAATCGGAATATTCGGGTCGATACCGGGCCGCTCTCCCGAGCGGATAATACGCGCAACCTGTGTGCCTTCCATATCCGGCATGGATATATCCGTCAGGAGAATTTCGAAATCCTCCTTCTGTAATGCTTCAAGAATCCCGGCACCGTTCTCCACCGCTGTCACCCGATAGCCCTTACGCTGGAGCAGTTTTTGAGCAACACTCCTCCCTCGTTCATCATCATCTGCAAGAATAATTTTTCGGGAAGGAACCTGTGCCTGTGCCTGTGCCTGTGCCTGTGCCTGTGCCTGTGCCTGTGCCTGTGCCTGTGCCTGACAGACGACAACCGGCAACACAACCGAAAAGACCGACCCCTCTCCCGGCACGCTTGAGACCGTAATGGCACCGCCCATCAATGTCAATAAACGCCGACAGATAGGGAGACCCAGCCCCGTACCCGAGACGCTGCGGGTGCTGAAACTTTGAACCTGGGTAAAACTGTCAAAGATGTGATCAAGTTTATCGGCGGGGATACCTATGCCGGTATCCGTGACGACGATGCGCAACACGGCCGTATTGTTACCCGCAGAGACAGGCGGCGGCTCGAAGGATATGTGCAGGGAGACAGTGCCGTGACTGGTGAATTTTATGGCATTACTGAGCAGGTTGGCAACAATCTGGCGTAAACGCGACTGGTCGCCACTAATGTATTCAGACTGGTTTTCAGCCAGAGAAAAATTGAGGTCAAGCCCCTTACTGCGCGCACTGGCTGAGAATATCCTCACCAGCTGCTGACTCAGAGATGAGACGGAGAATGTTTCGTTTATCAACTCAAGTTTTCCTGCCTCAATCTTGGAAAAATCGAGCACATCGTTAATCACCTGGAGCAGCATCTGGGAGGCGGACTTGCAATCATTCAGATATTCCTGCTGTTGCGCTGTCAGTGGTGACCCTTCCAGCAACTCCACATTCCCCAGCATGGCACTGAGCGGTGTGCGTATTTCGTGGCTCATGGTCGCCAGAAAATCCGATTTTGCAATGTTGGCAGATTCTGCAGCTTCTTTTGCTTGCACAACTTTTAACTCAGCCTCTTTCTGGGCAGTAATGTCACGGCCAATCCCAATAAACTGCCACTCGTTATTGGCATCTAAATAGCGCGTACCGTTGGCGATAAAGGTGCGCAATGGGCCATCGGAGCGTTTTACCCGGTATGGCGGACTGGTCATGCCGATTTGATCGTCAGTCAAAATATGTGCTAAATATTCAGCACAGGGTGCGACATCATCCGGATGAACAAACAGGGAAAATGGTTTCCCGATCACGTCACTGATGGGATAGCCAAAATGCCGCTCCCACGCCCGGGATACAAACAGGAAAGCTCCCTGTGCATCGAGAGCAAAAATAACATCAAATGAGTTATCCACGTAGGCCTTGAACTTTTCACCACTCGCCCGCAGAGCCTCTTCTGTACGTTTGCGTACAACAATATCCCAGGCAAGATTGGCAAGATTTTGGAGAGTGTCTTTTTCCTGAATGGTGTAATCAGTTTTTTTATTGCCAACCCCCAGTGCCGCGACTATCAGGTTATTGCGAAAAATAGGCACCACAAGCTCTCGCAGCACCGGCGCATGCCCCGGTGGCAGCCCCCTATGATTGGGAAGTGATCCATAGTTATTATGAATCAGCGGCTGTCTTTCACGGATACAGTCAGCCCACACTCCGGCGCTCTCAAGCGGACAATGTGTCTGTGTTACTTCAGCGGTACAGATGGTTGTCAGCGTATTGGTAGACCAGGTCTGCATCGACAGAGTCACCTGATCAGCTTCGACAAAGTGGAAAAAGCCGATCTGGCTGTCGCTGAGCGCTTCGGCTTCATCGAGAACTTTTGTCAGTAATTCGTTCAGAGAATGGCCAAGCGCATAATCGCTTATTCTCAAGCGGGCCTGCAATACCCTCTCCTGCTTGCGCATGGTTATGTCGCTCACGGTAATTCTCAGCTCGCTGACATTATCCGAGGTAGCCTGCAGTTGAGCCCAAAAATAGGAACCATCTAGCCGCATCAGGCGCATCTCCCATTCTCGAAAATCACTTTTTTCAACAAGTAGCTTGCGGTTCAGGTAATAGGTGTCCTGATCTTCAGGAAAAATAAAATGCGATAGGGGGACATTAAACAGAGCTTCCCGGGCCACACCGAGCATGGTGGCAGCGGTAAAGTTGCTCTCCATGATCAGACCGGCATTATTTATGGTGAGATATCCAACCGGTGCCAGATCATACAGTTCGAAATATCGTTCACGCGATGCCTCCAGCTCAAGCTGTGAGCGCTGCAACTCGTCGTTTTGCATC
>CAIRND010000560.1 GCA_903879825.1 uncultured Geobacteraceae bacterium | reverse complement strand
GGCGAAGCCACCAAATCGGGAACAACTGAGACCGGGGCGATTCAGCTGGTGCGTGAATGCGCTTTACTTCCGAATATCCGGATAAAGGGGCTGATGACCATGCCTCCGTTTTTTGATGATCCGGATGCCGCGCGGCCGTATTTTGCAGAACTGCGCCGGCTGTCAGAGGTCATTGACGCGCAACATATTGTCGGCGTTGAAATGGGCGAACTGTCCATGGGAATGTCGGGGGATTTTGAAGCGGCTATCCAGGAAGGTGCCACTCTGGTACGGGTTGGAACAGCTATCTTCGGGGAACGATGATCGCGATAAGGATGACGTCCGGAATTTTCAGCATTACATATCCGATGTAGCCTTCGGGGTCAGTGAACCGAGAAAAAACTTTCAGCCGCAAAAAAGCACAAAAAGCACAGAGAAATACTTGGGGTTATACGGAACGAACCACTCACCAAACAGGTTAAATATTCACTAACTATAACATCCTGCTTTTTGTGCGCTTTGTGCCTTTTTGTGGCAATGAACTGCTGAATTCAGGGTAAAAGATCCGGCTGATTCATCTCTTCAATATATTTCAGTACAAACCGCTGGGCCGCCTCGACAGCTCTCGGCATGTCCCAATTCTTCATATCACGATCTTCCACCAGATTACTTATCCCCCGGATTTCCAGGCAATCAACAGCGTAACGCAGACAGACCTGTGCCACGGCAGCGCCCTCCATACTTTCCGCAACCACATTCCAGCGTTCAGCCAATTCTGCGCCGCGTTCGAGAGTGCCGCTACAGGTTGAAACAGTTGCACAGCGGCCGCGCATAAGAAAGATGCCGTAATAATCCGCCAACTGCATGGCCCTCTCCGAGGCGTCCACTGAAAGCGGCAGCGTGTTAAAGCAGGCCTGTCCACCCTGCGCTCCGGTGGAAAGCTTCATAAACTCAAGGTCTTTCCAACCTTCCGTAACGATCACGCCATCATCAGCAAGCACCTCCTCACACGCCACAACCAGATCACCGATTGAAAGTCCACTGCCGCTATACGCCCCGGCACAACCGGTGTTAATTACGAGTTGCGGTTGACAGCGATCTATCATGACAGCGGTGGCTGCAGCCGCATGTATCTTTCCAACTCCGCCAACACATATTTTGACAAGCAGATTACCGATAGAGCCTTCGACGTATTCCAATCCTCCGGTTTTTACCCTGATGGAATATTCGAGCATCTTTTCCAGCAGTTCGGTTTCCTGTGGCACGGCAGCGATAATAACAATTGGTTTCATGTCGTTTCCCTCACCAGCGTCAATCGGATTCGTTCCTGATATGCCTCTAAATCTTCCTCTGTGTCAATGTCCTGCCATTCGTCAAGCAGGGCAACCGTCAGCCCGGAGTCACGAGCGGCCCGCAGGGTACATTCACGCACAGCGGCACTACTCCAGGGAATGCCAGTAAACAGCTCTGCCCTGGCCTGTCGCACTCCGAGCAGATAATAGCCACCATCGATACTCGGCCCAAGGACGACATCGTTCTGCAGCGTTTCAAGTAGTCGATAGGCGTCCTGAATATACGAGAGCGGGAGGTCGGGAGCATCGCTGCCTATGATGCAACATGCGGCGCAGCCGCTGGCAAACATGTCATCAAACGCTGCCTGCATACGCTGACCCAAGTCTCCCTTACATTGACACCGGGAGGTGCACCGGTATTGTTCAGCCAGAAACGGAAGCTTTTTTCCTTCACACGCCCAGAAGACAACCGTTTCAACATCCTTCAACTGTTCAGCCGTTTTTATGACATCCCGTAGCATGGCTTCATACAGTTCCGCCGCAGCCTGATCGCCAATCGATACTGCAAGTCGAGTTTTCACCCGCCCGGCAATCGGCTCGCGCGCAAAGATGATCAGCCCCTTCTTCATCTCCGGTCCAGTTCCACCGCCGCATATGCCGAATGATTATGGATTGATTCGAAATTTTCCGCCTCGACAGAAAACCAGGTAATGTTATCAAGCGCCGCCAGGCGTGAATGCGCCTCTCGTACCATATCCTCAACAAAACGCGGATTTTCATAGGCCTGTTCTGTGACAAATTTTTCGTCGGCACGTTTCAGTAAGGAATAGAGGGGGCTGGAACCGCACTGCTCGATCAATTCAACCAGATCCTCAATCCAGATAAAATCACGGTAGCGTATCCGCACCGTCATAATACTGCGCTGATTGTGGGCTCCAAAACGGGACAACTCACGACTGCACGGGCAGAGCGAGGTCAGCGGCACCTTGATGCCGAGCACAAAATCAAGCTCAGTCGTCATTGAGGCGCTAAATTCGCAGGTGTACTCCATAAGGCTTTTTGCACCGGAAACCGGCGCGGCTTTATCGATAAAATAGGGGAATTGAATCTCAAGATGGGCATTTTCCGAACCCAGCTTTGACTTCATCTCTTCAAGGATGGTCTCAAGCTTATCAAGGGCTATCTGCTCGCGGTACTTGTTCAGAATTTCCACGAAACGGCTCATGTGGGTACCCTTGAACTGATGCGGCAGATCAACGTACATGTTGATCTTGGCAACCGTATGCTGCAGGGTGCGATTTTTGTCCATAACCACGATCGGGTAGGTGATATCCTTGACGCCCACTTTGGCTATCGGAATCCGGCGGGTGTCCGGACGCTTTTGCATGTCCGGCATGAGCATCGAACCGGAAGGTACGGTAGTTTTTTTCATAACTTGATTTCCGGTTTCAGATTAATGTCCAGCACGGTGCCGATCTCATTCCAGATGCCGTCACGCCCATCTTTTGAAAGAGCCGAAAAAGGGAGCATCATCGCCTTGTCACGCTTGATCGCTGCGGCAATGATACCTTTCTGCTTGGCCTGCTCATTTTTGGATAATTTGTCACATTTGGTCACGACTATAATCGGCGGGATATTATACATCTCCAGCCAGCGCAGCATCTGCAAATCACCATCTGACGGCACCCGGCGGATATCGAGGATCAACACGACCGCTTTCAATGGCTCGCGTGAAGCGAGATAGGCCTCAATCATTGGGCCCCACTGTTTACGCAGCGCTGGCGGGGCTTTGGCATAACCATAACCGGGAAGGTCCACCAGAGTCAGAATACTGTTGATATCAAAGAAATTGATCAACTGTGTCCGACCGGGGGTTGAACTGGTTCGAACCATGGCCTTGCGTCCCGACAGCACGTTGATCAGCGATGACTTTCCCACGTTGGATCGCCCGACAAAGGCCACTTCCGGCAATCCCGGTGGTGGATAGTCTTTCGGTTTTGCGGCGCTTTTTATAAACTCAGCTTGAAATACATTCATGAAATTCGCTCTCCTTGGAGCGGGCATTATAGTGTCCCGAGCCGTATAGATTCAAGTGCTTAATTATTACCAGACTTTTTTAGTTTGTTTCTCAAAATAGCACATGACGTTCGACTCGGTTGTGTGATATACGGAAAGAAGATTTTGGCTGGTGGTTTGCGTTGAAGCGGTACTTTACGGGCAATGGTGCCCGACCATATTCCCACGGGAGGAAGTAATTATGGAAAGCGTGAATTCAAAAGATCGTCATGGCCACACACCACTGATCAGTGCTTCCAAAGAAGGGCTCAAGGATTTCGTGCTGGATCTGCTGCACCGCGGCGCCGACATTACCGTGTGCAGCGATAAAGGCAAAACGCCCCTCCACTATGCTGCAGCCAACGGGCATACGGAAATTGTCAACGTGCTGGTCAAAAACGGTGCTGACACCAATATCCGCGACCTTGAAGGCCATACGCCGCTTATGTTGGCCGCCATCTACGGATGCAACCAAACAGTGCAGGCATTACTCGATGGCGGAGCAAATCCGTCACTCAAAACGCCGAGCGGCACGACAGCCGACATGTATGCCGAGAACAACTGCCATCCGCTCGCTTCGGCATTGCTGAAGAAGGCAGAACGGGCCAAACCGGCGAATGCCTGAGATCAATATGGACAGGCACACAGAAACACATCTAATTTTAATGTGAGAGAGGCGGAAAACCAGGTTTTCCGCCTCTCTATTTATTTTAAACGTATTTCAGCGCTTAATGCACGCACTTCAGTTTTGCCTGTCCGGCATCTTCTTTGCGCGTTGGCAACATACGATTTTCTTCATCGACAAAGACCAGTTTTGGCTCATATTTTATCGCTTCGGCATTTTCCATATTTACAAAACTGGCGATGATCACCAAGTCTTTCGGTGCCATCAGACGCGCCGCAGCACCATTGAGACAGATAACACCCGACCCGCGTTGCCCTTCAATGGCATAGGTCTCAAGACGGTTGCCGTTGGTGACATTCCAGACGGCAACTTTTTCGTAGGAAACAATATCAGCGGCATCCATCAGGTCGCGGTCGATGGTAACGCTGCCCTCATAGTGCAGATCAGCTCCGGTTACCGTCGCGCGGTGGATTTTACTCTTCAACATAATTCTCTGCATGATTACAACTCCTCTCCAAAAACGGTATTGTCGATCAGTCTGGTTTGTCCAATTTTCACTGCCAACGCCAGCAGAGTACCGCCGTCAGCAAGGTCCGACTCATGTAACGTTTCGCCATTTCTACATTCAACATAGTCAACAACAGCAGCAGTTTCCTGTTCAATAACGGCACGTGCTTCCCGTATGAGCACCGAGGTGGACCGTTCTCCGGCGGCGTACAACCCGCGCGCCCGCTTGATGGCCTGAATCAGACAGAGCGCGCTTTGCCGTTCAGAGGCTGAAAGATATGCGTTTCTTGAACTCATTGCCACGCCATCAGCCTCGCGTACAATGGGCATGCCTACTATCTCGACCGGCATGTTCAGGTCTGCGGTCATGGTACGAATAACGGCCAATTGTTGATAATCCTTACAACCGAAGAGCGCCACGTCAGGACGGACAATATTAAACAGTTTGGCGACAACGGTTGCCACGCCGTCAAAGTGTCCCGGGCGACTGGCACCGCAGAGCGGCAGGGCGATATCACGTACGGTGACTCCGGTCTGAAACCCCTGCGGATACATTTCCGCCACAGTCGGGATGAAGACGATGTCAACACCACATGCGTCGGCCAACTGACAATCGCGTTCCATATCGCGGGGATAACGGTCCAGATCTTCATTTTTTCCGAACTGAATCGGGTTAACAAAAATTGACAGTACCAGGACATCGCCTCGTGTGCGCCCTTCGCGCAGCAAAGAGGCATGCCCCTCATGAAGAAAACCCATGGTGGGAACAAAAGTGATACGCCTCCCCCCCCGTTCCGGAGCGATGGCAAGTGCCTGCATATGTACAATACTGTTAATTATTTGCATGAAATTCCTATGGCTGTGATGCCTAGCTGAATGAATGTTCTTCTGTTGGGAATTCGCCGCTGCGAACTTCGGCAACATACTGCGTCACGGCAGCGGAAATGAGCGGAGCCAGGTCGGCATAACGCTTGACGAACTTTGGTGAGTATTTTTCACAAAGTCCGAGAATGTCGTGGATCACCAGAACTTGGCCATCACAGGAAGGACCGGCTCCAATACCGATAGTCGGGATAGTCAGTTCAGCACTGATTTTGGCTGCCAACGATGCCGGTATACCCTCCAGCACTACGGCAAAAGCACCGGCTTCCTGCACTGCAACGGCATCTGCCATAATTCGCTCGGCTTGATCGTTTCTACCCTGAACCCGATAACCACCCATGCGGTGAACCGATTGCGGCGTCAGACCGATGTGGGCCATGACCGGAATATCAATCGCTGAAACAGCCCTGATAACATGCGCCATATTACTGCCACCCTCCACCTTGACCGCCTCGGCGCCCCCTTCCTTGATCATTCGGCCACAGTTGCGGCAGGCATCATCGATACCGGTCTGATATGACATAAATGGCATATCGGCAACCACAAGAGCCTTGGGATCGGCACGTTTTACCGCTCGCACATGATACAGCATTTCATCCATAGTCACCGGCAGGGTCGTGTCATGCCCGGCGACAACAACACCCGCAGAATCACCTACCAGGATAACATCCACACCACCGCCATCAACAAGGCGCGCAAAAGGGTAATCATATGCCGTCAGGACCGTAATACGCTGGCCATTCTGCTTCATCTTGAGAATGTCCGGTATCGTCGTTTTTTTTCTCATTCCACTCACTCCGTAAACAAAAAAAGCGCCGGAAGGCGCGTTATGAACGGACAGAGCAGTGTAGCATTACACCTTCTCTGTGAGGGGTACCCCTTCCGTCCCGGTTCGCTTCCAAATCCGTGCGGTATGTATAAATTATCTGCCGCTGTTTGATCAACTCCCGTATGGGTAGCCGTCATGGCAGAGTGCCAAAATATCAGAGCCGAATATTTAAATCCAGATATTTATCCTTGAAAAAGCAGTTAGCCACAAAAAGGCGCAAAAAGCGCAAAGAGACCATTGAGTTATGACATGCATCAAGATGCACCAAACAGGTTAAATATTTAGTCAACTAACATGCTGTTTTTTTTAATTTTGCGCCTTTTTGTGGAAATGAACTTCCGGATTTAGATTCATTCCAGGAGCCCGCTACACTTAGTTTGGGCTGGTCAGACTTTTCATCTGTTCCATCTCCTTGACAACTTCGGCACTTTGTACCCGGCGCATCTCCATATTATCAAACATTTCGGTGACCATGACGCTGACCGATTCCACATTACGACGAATCAGCTTTCCATCATCAACCTGGCGCGTTGTGGAATTAACCATTTCATGGGTCATATCCTTAATGGTTTCAATTGATCGGGCAATGCTTTTGGTCGCCTTCGACTGATCTGTCGATCCCGCAAAAATCTGCGCGGTCATGGAACTGATTTCATCTATGGAGCGTGCCACCATCTGGACGCTGGAAACCTGTTCCTGTGTCGCCAGTTTAATTTTTTTGGTCATATCAAGCGAGCAACTGGAACTGTCGAAAATCGCCGTGAGCGACTCTCCTGTGGAACGTCCCAATTCAACACCGCGATGTACCAGGTCTTTAGTAGCCTTGATATTATTGGCAGCAGCTTTTGATTCGCTCATTATTTCTTCGATAATTGAGGTAATCTCACCGGTTGAATGTCCGGTCTGGAGTGATAAATTTCTTATTTCATCGGCAACAACGCCAAAACTCTTGCCGTATTCTCCCGCCTGAGCGGCAATAATTGAAGCGTTAAGTGCCAGCAGATTGGTACGTTTCGTGATGTTGTTAATGACGTTGACGATATTTTCAATACGGCTGCTGTTCTCTGCCAGACGCTGAATGGCGTCAAATGAAAGGCCAACCGAGTGTTTGATTTCGTCAAGGGCTTTGATCGTCTCCGTGACCACAGCCCGACTCTCTTCAGCACGCTCTTTTACCTGATGGGAAACTTCGTGTGAAATAGCTGCATTCTGTTCAACATTGCCAATGGTCCTGCGAATCTGTTCCATAGCTGATGCCGATTGATGGACAACGCCTGCGAGATGATCCAGATTTTTGGTAACCTGTTCAATGGCAACCGATATTTGATTAACAGCGGAACTGGTCTCATCGACCGAAGCCATCACGCCTTCAGAAGCGGAAGCGATGATGGAAGTTCCATCGGCAACAGAATCGACAGCATCGCGCAGATTGCCAACATTCCGGGAATACTGATCTCGGCTTGCCAGCAGAAACTTGAATGAGCTTTCCATTTCAGAGGTCAGCGTGTCAATTGATGTCAACAAATTAATCCGGGTGATCGCTGATGACACCTGATCGGCGAAAAGCAGGATGGTATCGACATCAGAGTCGTTGAGGGCGCGGTGGCTGTTTTTGTTATCAAGCCCAAAAACACCGATTGATTCATTCCTTACCACAATGGGACAGAGTATAAATCGTTTTGAACGGAGCGGTTTCAGCCTGTTGTGGGGGGATTTCAAATGATAATCTTCGGAGTAGCGCGAGATATCATCAATCAGATAGACCTTACGTTCGTTGAAACACTTTGCGATGACACCGATAGTGGAATCTATCGGCATGACAACATCAGATTTGTCAAAACCTTCTGTTCCGACAGCAGCAAAGAAGCGCAGCTGCGCGCCTCCTTCGTCAGCCATCAGAATATTAACTCGCTCGTACCCCAGGACATCGTGCAGACCCTCGGCACATAACTGTAAGACTTCATCAAGATTGAGTGATTTTTGAATTTTGCTGCTGATTTGATGGAAGTTTTTAATATTTCTATCTAACACTTTGTAACGATTTTCAAAGATTTCCTTCTGTTCGGCAACTTCCTGATGAAGAACATCAAGCTCGGCAGCCCGCTTAAGCAGTTCATCACTATTCTTGCCGATAAAATAACCGAGAACCGAAATAACGATGGCGGTGCCGCCCCCCATATAACCGTATAGCGCAAGATGTTCGCCGTCTTTTAAGATATCATGAAAAATCTGTTCAAAAAGACCATGTCTGAAATCATAATAGAAAAACAGCCTAATTGCGATCCAGCCAATGGGGGCAGCCCCGCCGAGCAGGAAGCCGACGGAAGAAAACAGCAGTGAATTCTTTTTCATAGTGCCGTCCTCAATCTCATTCCTGACCTTTATTTATCTGATGCAAATTTTTCATCAATAGAATGGCCAATCTCTTCCATAACTTTTTCTGCATCGTCGATGTTATACGCAATAATATTTTTAAGATGCATGTAAGAGTCGAGATCCATCTTTTCGAAGGTAAAACCGACGCCATCTTCAGTTATTCGGCTGACAACACCAGTGAAACTCACCGCTATTTCCGGCAGAGTGCCGGTAAGAACAATAGTAATATTGGCTACTTCACCGCCGGTAAGCTGCTCATTTGTGACAAGAAACATACCGGTCATGCTGAGGTTTTCAACAGCGCCTTGAAACTGTCTATCAGCGATTTTTACGGTCGCCCCGACGTTAAATTGTACACGGGAAAACTTACGGGTACTCATCTGTTACCTCCTGTGGCACACGACAAATCAGGCTTTACCGGCTGAACCAAGAACGGTTTCGTTCTTGTGTTTTACCAGCTTAACCAGTTCTTTACGCGCTTCCCCGAGATATTTGCGCGGATCAAATTCTTTGGGATCTTTGGCAAAATACTCCCGGATTTTTGCGGTTACCGCCAACCGGCCGTCAGAATCAATATTAATTTTGCAGACAGCACTCGCGGCCGCCCTGCGCAGCTGGTCCTCGGGGATACCCACGGCACCCTCAAGGTTGCCTCCATACTGATTGATCAATGCGACGTACTCCTGAACCACCGATGAGGCGCCATGAAGAACGATGGGGAAACCGGGGATACGTCGTTCGCACTCTTCCAGAATATCGAACCGAAGCGGCGGAACCGGCTGTCCCGCTTTAAATTTAAACGCTCCGTGGCTTGTTCCGATGGAGATAGCCAATGAATCAACGCCGGTATTTTTCACGAACTCTTCAACCTCTTCCGGTTTGGTATAGGTAGAATGTTCCGCAGATATTTCATCTTCTATACCGGCGAGCACACCTAACTCCGCTTCAACCGAAACACCGAACTGGTGGGCATATTCGACAACTTTCTTGGCAAGTGCCATATTTTCTTCAAACGGCAGATGGGAACCGTCAATCATAACGGATGAAAAGCCACTATCAACGCAGGATTTACAAAGCTCAAACGTGTCACCGTGATCAAGATGCAGGCAAATAGGGATATTGGAACCAGCTTCACGCGCCATCTGCACCGCACCCATCGCCATACAACGGAGCATGGTTTCATTAGCGTAACTGCGGGCCCCTTTGGAAACCTGGATAATCACCGGTGAGTTGGTCTCGATACACGCGGTTATGATCGCCTGAAGCTGTTCGAGGTTATTGAAATTGTAGGCAGGAATTGCGTATTTACCGGCCATAGCCTTAGCAAACATCTCGTTCGTGTTGGACAACCCTAAGTCACTGTAGTGAACCTTC
>CAIRND010000559.1 GCA_903879825.1 uncultured Geobacteraceae bacterium | reverse complement strand
CGATTGCGGTTACATGCAATAATTCCAGAGGTCTTTCAGGTACGTACACCCGCTGAAATCCACGCACATTGTGACACCATCAACAAAGGGCACGGATCACATCTGGTTATCGTTGCCGGAGGTGACGGAACATTTAATGCGGTTGTCAACGGTTTGGAACCGGGCACTGCGACGCTTGCAGTTCTTCCATTCGGTACATCGAACGTGTTAGCGGCAGAAATTGGCATCACATCTCTTGACCATGGGCTTGAGCGGATAGCCGCAGGACAAACCCGCTCTCTGTCAGTGGGGGTAATTGAACTGGAAGGTCGCTCACACCGTTTTGTACTTATGGCGGGGATTGGGTTTGACGGTGTTGTTGTCAGGGATGTATGGCCGCTAGGAAAGAAACTTATCAGGCAAGGTGCCTACGCTCTGTCGGCGCTGAAACATGCAATAGTATGGGATAGTACGATGGTAAAAGTCCTTATGCCTGCCGTCAATGTAACATGCCACTCTGCAATTATCTGCAACGCCTCACGCTATGGCGGCAATTTTATTCTGGAGCCAGACAGTTCTCCTTTCTCCGCAGGCCTTACCGCAATCTGTGTCACTGATAATCGGCGGAGAGGTTATATTCGCATTGTCTCGGACCTTTTCCGTGGTAAGGGAAAGAATGTTCATAACGTCGTCCGGTTGCCCGCTACTTCTTTTGAAATTTGCGGAACAAAAGCCATTCAGATAGATGGTGATTTTATTGGATATGGACCGGCGCGATTTTCGTTAGAACCAGACTTTGCACAGATGATCGTATAGATCGTGTCAGTATTGGAATGCTTAGTTGTGTGGTGAGAGAGAGGACTGTATCTGTGCAGATATATTGTCAAGCATCGCATAACGACGAGTATACATAGATCGCTTATTCGATTTCATACTTTCATAGGGGCGCCGCGACAACTGTAATGGCAGCTCAAACCATCCATCTTCGGATACGTTCCCATCAACATCTGCCCAGAGAGAATCGTAGTCAAAAGACAATCCATGACGAGATTGTATGTAAATTATATGCTTCTTTTTGTGAGAATGAATGGAGTTGCCCACACCTAAAATATGCTTGATACCGAGCGCAGCAGCTATCTCCTGGGCAACAAACACTATGAATACTCTCGGCCAGAGGCCATGCATTGCCTTTGTTATGAGTTTGTTATCAATGCCATTGCGCCCCTGAATACAGCCGATATACATCGTCCACTCACCATTTTGCTGCTGTTCAAAAGAAAAGGCCAGGGAGACGATAGAACCGCTCGCTTCGGTTGGCAGCAGAGAGACAACCAGTTCACCCTCTTTACGGAATGTATTGTCATATCCGAGTTGTATGCACGCCTCATCAGTTGCGAACAAGAACCGGGCAAGGTTAACTCCATCATTTTTCATCAAAGCGTTTTGCAGAGGTGAATCAGATAATTGTATAAACCTATATGTGTCTCTAATTACTTTTATTTTTTTTATCATCTTCCACCGGTGCGAAATATATACTCTCATCGGCTTCAAAGCGATCCTGCTGTTGATACCGACATACGTACTCAATTCAGGAGTTTGTAAAATCCGAAACCATTCCAGGAGCGTCGTAGAATTAAATAGTGCATAAAAAGCCCATCGAAACTGCTGTTTCAGAACTTTTAAACGTGGCTCACCTGCATACCCATTTGCAGCAAGCGACCATGCTTCTTGTACAGCCAACCAGGTGGTAAATCCCATGTTTTGGAAGCATCGTATTTTGGCTTCAGACAATTTGGCAATAAAAGATAAAAGGATTGACACGTATATTTTCTCTCTCTAAGCTAATTATCATGTTTTTATATACTGTGACAACATAGCACCAATTGCATGCATATCGCAAATCAATCTCAAAGGTAAATGAAACATGACACTTCATCGCTTCTCACGCACCGAACTTCTGATCGGTTCTCAAGGATTATCAACCCTGGCAGACAAACACGTCATGATCTGCGGTATCGGCGGTGTCGGCAGCTATGCCGCAGAAGCCCTTGGCCGCGCCGGAGTCGGAAAGATCACGCTGGTTGATTTTGATGACATATGCCTGACCAATATAAATCGGCAAATCCATGCACTTTCCAGCACCGTCGGCCAGCCGAAAGTGTCAGCCATGGCGGCACGTTTGCGCGATATCAATCCCAACGCCGAAATCATCTCTATCAAAGAATTTTTCTCAGGGGAAAACGCCGAACGTTTGCTGACACCCCGCCCTGACTATGTGCTCGATGCGATTGACCATTTCACTGCGAAGGCAGCGCTGATAACGGTGTGCCGCCAGCAGGGCATTCCGATCATCTCCAGCATGGGGGCGGCCAACAAATTGGATCCAACAAAGATTGAAGTTTCCGACATCTCAGCCACAAAAAACTGCCGAATGGCCAGAAGCATGCGTAAGATATTAAAAAATGCCGGCATCACCTCCGGGGTCCAGGTTGTCTATTCAACTGAACTCCACCGTGATCTTGATCCTGCATCATCAACAGGCTGCGGCACCGACTGTATCTGCCCTAACCGGTCCGAGCAGACGTTCCGATGTGAACATCGCCGTGTGATTCTCGGCAGCATTTCTTTTTTACCCTCAATATTCGGGCTGACAATGGCGGGGACTGTCATTAATCAATTATTGAGTAGCCAAAATGCCAGCAACAACATATTAGGCATTCCACTATAAATCATGCTGTTTTTTTATTGACAAGCCCTTAAAATAAAAGGTAACGTCACCTCACCTCAGATTATACATCCTGGCTTCCAGATTGATCCCTTGGTTTCTTATTAAACAAACAGCTTCTAACCTCTGAAAAACATCATAAATCCGCTGCTCGAGAGAACGACTCCCAACTATCGCAGCTTTCGAAATTACAGCCGTATAATCTATTGTCCACAAAACTGAGTCCAATTATGTTAAATTCCCATAATATGCACATTACTACGCAGGAGAGCAGATGAACCTACAAGAGCTTAAAGGCAAAAAAATTAGCGATCTCAACACAATTGCACGGGATCTCAACATTGAAGGGGCTTCAAGCCTCCGCAAACAGGATCTGATATTTGCAATTTTGAATGCGCAAACCGAGCAGAATGGTTCAATTTTTGGCGAAGGAGTCCTGGAAACGCTTCAAGACGGCTTCGGTTTCTTGCGGGCAACTGATTACAACTATCTGCCAGGTCCTGATGATATTTATGTTTCACCCAGCCAGATCAGACGCTTCAATCTGCGCACCGGAGACACAGTTTCCGGCCAGATCAGACCACCCAAGGAAGGTGAACGTTATTTTGCGCTGCTCAAGGTAGAGTCCGTCAACCACGAATCTCCTGAAATTGCCCGCGACAAAATCCTTTTTGACAACCTGACGCCACTCTACCCGCAGGAAAAACTGATTCTCGAAACGACGTCAGAAAACATGCCAATGCGCATAATTGAGCTGGTAGCTCCCATCGGAAAAGGGCAGCGTGGCCTGATTGTTGCCCCCCCGCGTACCGGTAAGACAGTACTGATCCAGAACATTGCCAACTCGATTGCCGCCAACCATCCTGAAGTATATTTGATCGTCCTGCTTATAGACGAACGTCCGGAAGAAGTTACCGATATGCAGCGATCGGTTAAGGGTGAGGTTGTCTCTTCCACCTTTGACGAACCTGCCACCCGCCACGTACAGGTTGCCGAAATGGTCATAGAGAAAGCAAAGCGCCTTGTGGAGCACAAGAAAGATGTCGTCATCTTGCTGGACTCAATTACCCGCCTGGCGCGGGCATACAATACAGTACTCCCCCCTTCCGGCAAAATTTTGACCGGTGGCGTGGACGCTAACGCCCTTCAAAAGCCGAAACGCTTCTTCGGCGCGGCTCGTAACATTGAAGAGGGTGGTTCGCTGACAATTATCGCCACTGCACTGGTCGATACCGGCAGTAAGATGGATGATGTAATTTTCGAAGAATTCAAGGGCACCGGCAACATGGAGCTCCATCTTGATCGTAAACTCGTGGAGAAGCGCACCTTCCCGGCAATTGACATCAACAAATCAGGAACTCGTAAAGAAGAGCTGTTGATAGAAAAAGTTTCCTTGAATCGAATCTGGATTCTGCGCAAGATTATCCACCCAATGAACGTGGTAGACAGCATGGAGTTCCTGTTGGACAAACTTTCTGAAGCCAAGACCAATCAGGCTTTTCTGGATTCAATGTCGAAATAGCTAAAAAATAGTTGCAATAAATATCCATAATCGCTATAAATACTTTTTGCTATTCATAATTGTTTACGTTTCATCGTAAAGTACTACTGAAGGAGGAAGAAAATGAAAGAAGGTATCCACCCAGATTATTCCGAGATTACCGTTAAGTGCCTGTGCGGTAATACATTCCTGACACGCTCCACAAAAAAAGAGATCAGTACCGAGATCTGTTCCGCCTGCCACCCGTTCTACACCGGCAAGCAGAAATTAATCGACACAGCAGGACGTGTTGAACGCTACAAAAAACGTTACGGTCAGGCTTGAGCGATCGTTTCGTAGCTTTTTGAGAGGGGCTTTGTCGCGAGGCAAATCCCCTTTTTTCTTGGTGCTTCTGTCTCCTCCGGGCCAATTTCAGAAGCAATGACTACCAAACAGAGCATGCCAGTTTCTGAAATGACCATTGCTAATTCTGAGCATGGCTCGAACAGGACACCATGAACGTCACCCTGATCGAACACACCCCCAATCCCGAACGTACGGTAGCACTCGCTGCCCGCCTCTGCTACTCGCCTACTTCCATTGATGATTTACGGGAAAAACTGGCTGATGCCGATATCGAGTCCTTTCTGGATAAGATCATGTCACTGGGTCACCACTCGGTACTTGAGCACGCATCTTTCACCTTTGGTATCGAGGGGATTTCACGCGTCACAACGCATCAACTGGTACGGCACCGTATCGCCTCGTTTTCTCAACAATCGCAGCGCTACGTGTCACACAAGGACGAATTTACCTCTATCATGCCGGACACTATCGCCGAGAACGTTGAAGCCCGGCAGATATTTGCTTTCATGTCCGAAACCGTTCACAAAGCGTATGCCCAACTCATTGATATGGGCATTCCTGCCGAAGACGCCCGATACATTCTGCCAAATGCCACAGAGACCAAGATTATAATGACCATGAATGCGCGCGAATTGCTCCATTTTTTCGCCCTGCGTTGCTGTCAGCGGGCTCAGTGGGAAATCCGCGAGATGAGTGTGGAGATGCTGCGCCTCATGAAAAGGGCTGCGCCGGTTATCTTTCGCCAGGCCGGTCCTGGTTGCGTAGGTGGTCCCTGTCCGGAAGGGAAGTTCTGCTGTGGGCAAACGACCGAAGTCAGAGAATTTTATAAAAAACTGGAATAATTAAAGAGGCTCTATGGATAAGATACACGTTGGCGGCCAAGCGGTTATTGAAGGGGTAATGATGCGGGCCCCCCGCTCGGTTGCCATTGCCGTTCGTCGTCCTGATGGTGAAATAGTTGTCAAGAAAGAGCTTGTAGTGCCTCTTTCAGAGCGCTTCCCACTTGTGAAGCTGCCAATCATTCGTGGTGCAGTGGCACTTTTTACATCCCTGATTATCGGCATTAAGGCACTTAACTTTTCAGCCAATGAGGCGATGACGGAAGACGAGAAGGAAAAAGAGAAAAAGAAAGATGGCAGCAAAGAAGGGGGCAGCGAGCTTTCATCCTGGGCCATGGCCGGCACCATGTCCATCGCGTTTGGTTTCGGCATCTGCCTGTTTTTTCTGTTCCCGCTCTACTTGACTAAACTGCTGACACCGGTCATTGGCGACAACAACATTGTTTTCAACCTCGTCGATGGCGTTATCAGAGTGGTTGTTTTCCTTGCCTACATCTGGGTCATCTCACGCATGGAAGATATCCAGCGGGTGTTCCAGTATCATGGTGCCGAGCACAAATCTATTTTTGCCTTTGAAGATGGTGTTGAGCTGACCGTTGCCAATGTTCGCCCCTATAACCGCCTCCATCCCCGCTGCGGCACCAGCTTTCTTCTGATTGTGATGCTGGTCAGCATCGCAGTTTTTTCCCTTATCCCCAAGCTCTGGCCATTCTATCTCAAGGCGGGATCACGCATTGTACTGCTGCCGATGATTGCCGGCATTTCTTATGAGTTCCTCAAATGGAGCGCCATGAACGACCACCATCCGCTTGTTAAAATGGTGATCGCCCCCGGTTTGGCACTGCAACGCCTGACCACACGTGAACCTGACGACAGTCAGATTGAAGTCGCAATATGCGCCATGAAAGAAGCTTTGGAGGTAAATGCAGGCTTTAAGGATGACCGCTTAGTCGTATAATCCTGAAAGACTGCTACACCTTTATGCTCACCTTTACCATCACTCATCAGGATCACTGCCGACGCCTTGAAAGCTACCTGCGGACGCTTATGCCGACGTCACCGTTTGGCTACGCTCGGAAACTGATCAAGAGTGGAGCCGCCAAACAAAATGGTTCCCTCTCTTCGGCCGACATTCTTGTGGCCCTTCACGACACCATTACGCTGAAAGAAAGTTCTGCGACAATAACACAACTGACTCCGGAGCGACCGACTCTGGACATACTCTATGAAGACAGTTTTATTCTTATCGCCAACAAGCCACCCGGCCTGCCAATGCACCGTACGGCTGAGTTTGAAGACAATCTGGTGGACGTCGGCCACGCCTACATGATTCAGCGAGGCACACAGTGTAAGCTGTATCCAGTCAACCGACTGGATCGTGGGACGTCCGGAGCGGTCATTTTGGCAAAAAGTTCCAGCTCTGCGGCTATCTATGGCCGACAGGTGCAAGAAACAGGTTTGGACAAACTTTACCTGGCCCTTGTATGGGGAACACCCGATAACAGTGGTGTCATCAACGAACCGCTCGACGGCAAAGAGTCAGAGACCGGATACGAAATTCTCCTGGCCGGTGACAACTGCTCCCTTCTGGCGGTTACTCCGATCAGTGGCCGAATGCACCAGATTCGCCGACATTTGTCGACTATCGGCCATCCGATCATAGGTGACAAGCGCTATGGCGGCGGCGATATGCCTGAGCTATCGGGTTTTGCCCTGCATTCGTTCCGGACGGCATTAGATCGGGAGGGTGCGGGAGAATTAACCGTCTGCGCGCCACTTTCGGAAGAAATTCTAAATATGTGCGAGCAGCGTGGCATCGGTCAGGATTTGCTGCTGACAACGGTGTACCATCTTGCAAATTCCACCATCTAACCACCCTCTTTGCAACAATTCGGGGGTTAATTGCACATCGGGAGGCATTATGAGCGGGAAAACTATTTTTATTACCGGCGCATCAGCCGGATTCGGCGCTGCTTGTGCCCGTATGTTTGCTAGTGAAGACAACAAACTGATTCTGACGGCACGGCGCATTGATCCGCTTTTAAAACTGCAGGAAGAGCTGTCAGGGCGCTGCGAAGTACAGATGATCCCACTTGATGTACGTGATCGCGAGGCGGTACAGGGGGCAATAGAAGGACTACCAGAACGTTTCCGGTCAATCGATATTCTGGTTAATAACGCAGGGCTTGCACTGGGTTTAGAACCAGCGCACCGGGTGGATCTGGATGACTGGGATACTATGGTTGACACAAACATCAAGGGCTTGATGTACTGCACTCGCTTCGTACTGCCCGGGATGGTTGCCCGTAACTCGGGACACATAATAAATATCAGTTCTACCGCTGGTGCGTGGCCATACCCTGGCGGCAATGTCTATGGTGGCACAAAAGCCTTCGTGACACAGTTTTCACAGAACCTGCGCTGCGATTTACTCGGAACACGGGTGCGGGTTTCCTGCATTCAACCTGGAATGGCTGAAACTGAATTTTCGAAGGTGCGTTTCAAAGGAAATGAAGAGGCGGCCGCCGGCGTATACCAGGGAACGGAACCGCTCACGGCAGAGGACATCGCTGAAACGGTGCGCTGGATTGTCAGCCAACCGCCACATGTTAATGTCAACACACTGGAACTGATGTCAATTGATCAGGCATGGGGCCCGTTTGCCATCCACAGGGAACAGAAATAAATCATATCAAGGACAATAAACATGGCAAGTGAACTTTATGTTGGACATATTTCGGAGCAGGCAACCGAAGAAGATTTACGTAAACTTTTTGAAATTATGGGAGTGGTTACTTCGGTCCACTTAATTGTTGACGAGCAATCCGGTGAATTCAAGCGATGCGGTTACGTCCGCATGCTGTCAGAAGTCAATCTGGATGAAGTTGTAGAAACCCTGGATGGCACCTATCTGATAGATCGCTGCATCGTCGTCAGCATCGCCAAACCACAAAAAGACCGGCCCGCCAAGTCTCCGTTTGTCAGGAGAAACCCGGCCGCTGGAGCCCGTCCTGCAGCTGGTGCCAAACCGGCACACGGTGCCAGATCAACCGCGAGCGCCAGACCGGCAACAGCTACACGGCCGACGGCTTCGAGTGTCAGACCGGCTGCAGCTGCCCGTCCGGCAGCGACTGAGAGCACTCCAGCGGGTAAGCGATCCAGCACAAAAAGCTCACGTCCAGTAATTAAAGAAGCGACCAAAACAGGACGCTCTTCGGCAGCAAAAGAGGCTG
>CAIRND010000558.1 GCA_903879825.1 uncultured Geobacteraceae bacterium | reverse complement strand
TCTTCAAATTCCACCTCAGTTTGAACAAGCAGCTTTTCGTGTTGAACGAAATGCTGAACGTACTGCAGGTAGCTTTCCACCGTTACCGGTTTGTCCGGTGGACGCAATTCATCAACCATGAAAGGATCCGGAGCATCTTTTGGCTTCGAGGCGTACACCAGCTTTCCTTCGGGATAGCTGTTTGCAATCCCTTGGAAAATAGCCTTGCCGGATTCAAGTACCAGATAGGAAAGGCCATTCTTATGGCACAGATACGCCGTTGACAGGCCCGCAGGGCCGCCGCCGATTATCAGAACATCATACGTTGTATTTTTCATTTTATAGTCCTTGTCTATGTAATTACGATTGTGGAGACGTTTTTTATAACATTATTTCGAAAAAAAATAAAGTGGTAAGGGTCTTGCCATACACGTCAGATGCGCTATGATATCAGCTATTACATGTCAAAAAGGAGGCCGATAATGGAAAATAATGACAAAAAAATTGCTGCGGCAGCTTTACTCGTGTGTGCCGGTGGGATAATCGGTGCTGGTCTTGCGCTGCTGCTTGCTCCTCAATCGGGGAGTAAAACAAGAAAAGATATTTTTCGCTATTCGAAAAAAGCTCGTAATCGTGCCGATGAGGTAGTTGATGACCTTGCAGCCAACGTCTCGAGTCTGGTCGAGACAATCGGTGAAAAGACCGAAGATCTTCTGGAAAAGGGTAAGGATGTGGCTGGGGACGCCCGTAAAGAGCTGATCCGTCTGATTGAAGACGGTACCTCAAAACTTGAAAAGTTCAGGACTTTACTGAGAAGAATGTGATCAGATAAAAATCGAAACTGGCGACTGGAGCACACAGTGTGCCCGGTCGCCAGTTATTACTACTATGGTACGAGTACGCTACTGCTCCCTTTTTCCGGGATAAGTCTGTTGAAGTAGTCAATCGTCAGGAAATGCTCTGACTGCCGTGGTTCGATTTTTGAACTATAGCGACTGATGTAGACAAGATAGCGAATAGAAAAACTTTGCGCTGTTGTCAGATTTGTTTCACTATCTTCACCCAACATGGTTCTTTCCGGATCGTAATTGATAAAACTCTGCAATTTCCCCCAAAAACGTGCATCTTCCTTCGGTAATCCAACCTGATGGGCACAAATAGTACCATCAAAGTAGGGACCAATCCGTGTGTTTTTCATCTTCAAATCAAGCGTTTTGGAATGGGCATTGGTGACCAACCAGACCGCTTTTCCCGCATGTTTGAGAAACAGCAGGAATTCGATCACATAGGGATGAACGGCAATCAAATGTTCTATCTCCCGTTTGAGAACCGGAATATCAAGTTTCAGGCGATCCGACCAATAATCGAGATCAGTCCAGTTAAGAGTATTCTCCTGGCTGCGGAACAAGCTGTACAGGTGCTCTTTGGCATACTCTATAGACGTATGGTTTCGCTGACTCCAGCGTTTTGGTACATGCTCCAGCCAAAAATGATCGTCAAAATGGCGGTCAAGAATTGTTCCATCCATATCCAGAAGTACGGTATCTATTTCATTCCAGTCGATTATCATACGTTGCGCACTTCCTAATCAAAATAAAAGTGTCGTCACAATATCGTCCGGAAGTGATGTTTGTCAAGTTCGGGCAATTTTTACTCCGCAAAGCTGAAAGCCAATTCAATTGACTTTCAAGGCGCTTATCGCGTATAAAACTCGATCGACTATGCTTAATAAATTCCTCTACATAGAAACCTTTGGTTGTCAGATGAATGTAAACGATTCAGAACGAATCGTCACCATGCTGTCTGACCTGGGATATGCACAGACAAAAGACCCGTCTGCTGCCGATATGATTCTTCTTAACACCTGCAGTGTACGGGGTGGGGCTGAGGAAAAGGTCTATAAACGCCTTGCCAACCTGAAAATATATAAACGAGACGGTAAGAAACAGATTATTGCTGTTGGTGGTTGCGTGGCCCAGCAGGAAGGAGAGGAACTTCTCCGTAAAATTCCTTATCTGGATCTGGTGATCGGCACCCATAATCTGCATCTGTTGCCAGACATGGTACGGGGTGCTGAAAAAGGTGAGCGTCGCTCCGAAACGACTTTTATTGATAACGATCAGCGACTGGATCTGTTTCCCACTATC
>CAIRND010000557.1 GCA_903879825.1 uncultured Geobacteraceae bacterium | reverse complement strand
GTTATGTACCTACTTCATCAAAGTTTTTAACGCCTGCTTTAGCAACCCCTCCACAGAAACACCCTCGCCAGCGTCCAATCCTGATAGAGCCTTTCGTACCTGCGGCTCTTTGTAGCCAAGATTGAGCAGCGCTGATATTACGTCCTCAGCAACATCATCCGCAGGGATTCTTCGTATATCAGTTGCGGGGATTGATGACAAATCCAGTTTGCCAACCTTGTCTTTAAGCTCGAGCACCAGGCGCTCTGCCGTTTTTTTGCCGATCCCTGGAATGGTTGCAAGTTTGCTGAGATCACCCTGAGCAAGCGCCTGAGCGAGAGGACCGGGTTGGATATTGGAGAGGATATCCCGAGCCAGTTTGGGGCCTACTCCAGAGACAGCGATCAGTAATTGAAAGAATGTTTTTTCAAGTCTGGTGCGAAAGCCATAAAGCAAGATGGCGTCTTCTCTGACGCATGTATGGATGTGCAGAGATGCGGAACCACCCTCTTCGGGGAGTTCATAATACGTCGAGAAGGGAATGTGTACCCGGTAGCCGACACCTTGAACGTCAAGAATAATATGGTCGGGTGATTTGTGGGCTATCAGGCCGGTTAGAAGTGCAATCATAGCTTCATGTCTCTCCAGGAGGTTTTTTGTTTTTTTGTGCCGCTGCGGCCTGCGGACATCTGATTAAGCCCGTATGAATTAATATGGCAGATTGCGACAGCAAGCGCGTCAGAGGCATCTGCCTGGGCAATTTCCGGTAAACCAAGTAATGCTTTGAGCATCTTCTGGACTTGTTCTTTTTCGGCACGTCCCTGGCCCACGACAGCCTGTTTGACCTGGAGCGCGGTGTATTCTGCGACCGGCAGGTTGCAATGGACCGCAGCGACAATGGCGGCACCGCGTGCCTGCCCCAGTTTGAGGGCACTTTGGGGGTTGGTCGCAAAGAATATGTTTTCAACAGCAACTTGATCAGGTCGATACTGGGCTATGATCTCCAGAAGGCCATCAAAAATCTTCTTGAGCCGGCCCGGGAAGTCGGCTGCCGTATCGGTGAAAATGGCGCCATTATCGATGTGAACCAGGCGGTTACCCACCTTCTCGACAATGCCGTAGCCAGTAATCCGTGAGCCCGGATCGATGCCGAGGACAATCATGGTGTGGATCCTTTTACTAACAAAACAGGCGCCCGATGTTCTGGACGCCTGATGAGGTGGATTTCGGTTGCGTGCTCTATTTACGCAGAACTTTGATAACCGCAGAGAAATCTTCTTCTCCAAGTCCGGCATCAACTCCCGCCTGATATACCTTGCTGGCAGATTCGGCTGCCGGTAGAGTCAAACCGACGAGTCTCGCTGCATTCATAACCATATGGAGCTGGTCATTGACGTATTTAAGGGCCAGGCTGCGGGAGAAATCTCCGCGTGCCATAGCACGGCCCTTCTGGTGAAATAATGGTGATGCCACTCCGCGTGTGTCGAGTACTTCTAGGATCTTGTCGGCGTTAAAGCCCATTTTTTCACCAAAAACAAGACCTTCCGCCAATACCTGAACTAATTCAGCCTGAACCAGGTTCACAATGAATTTCATTTTGGTAGCATCGCCAACCTGGCCGACATGGATCGTATTAAGGCCGAAGAACGAAAACGGCTCACGGCATTTACCTGCCAAAGCCGGATCACCGGCGGTGATAATTGTCATAAGCCCGTTGACCGCGTGGTCTTTGCTCCCCCACACCGGCGCATCCAGGTAATGAATATTCTTTTTCGCGCATTCTTCAGCCAATTTCATGGTGGTTTCAAGTGAGTGTGAACCCATGTCAGCCAAGATGGTGCCACTGTCTATTCCAGCGAGGATGCCTTTTTCACCAAAAAATAGAGGGCCGAGCTCATCACCTTCGGGGACTATAGCGATGACGAGATCCCGTCCCTTGGCCGCTTCGAATGCTGAAGCAGCTGGTTTGGCACCGGATGCGATCACTTCCTGTATGATTGCCAGTTCAGTATCAAACACCGTCAGTTCATAATTCCCCTTAGCCAGATTGACGGCCATATGTCGTCCAACAGTACCAAGTCCGATAAAACCGATTTTTTGTAACATGCGATACCTCCAAGGGTGGCTGTAAACTAAAATGATGTTACAATTTATATGAGTTTTTGACAGCTGGCAATAATCAAATACTATCAAGAGCCATTTTTTGTGAATATACCATTAACGAGATGCTTTAACGCCAACTTTGTTGCATATATCTGCTAATTTGCAGTTTGAACAGCGTGGGGAAACCGGATGGCAATGATTCTGCCCGAATGCTACCAACAGGTCGTTAATCATGATCCAGTACTCGGGAGGAAGTTGGTTCCGAAGTACTCTTTCCGTCTCATCCGGATTTTTGGTAGAAACATATCCCAAACGGTTACATATACGGTGAACATGGATATCTACACAAATGCCTGGTTTACCAAAGCCGAGGGTCATGACAAGGTTGGCAGTTTTACGACCGACCCCTTTGAATTGGAGGAGTTTATCTATGTCGTCAGGAACTGCCCCGTGATAGTGCTCAACCAATTTCAAAGATAGTACGGCGATCTGCCCGGCTTTGGTGCGGTAAAACCCGGCGGGATAGATCAGGTGCGATATTTCATCCACTGTGAGAGTCACCATCTCTTCGGGGGTCTGCGCCCGGGCAAAAATCCGCGCTGAAGCCAGGGCCGTTACTTCGTCTTTGGTACGCAGTGATATGAGACAGGAAATAAGAACTTTGTAGGGGCTGCCGTTACACTGGGCAACGATGGTCACTGCTGGAGTCTGCCAACCTTTATACTCTTCGCGTAGCGTTGCAATTACCGCATGTATTTCATCAAGTTTCATCGTCTGGATACTATCCTAAGCTGAGTCTCTGTGCAATAGCGGTTTTACTTTTGTGTCAAGGCGCGCTAGTATGCGCGTCATGAATATTGATCTGCATATACATTCCAGTTTCTCTGATGGTGCTTTTACCCCTTCCGAACTTGTAAGCCTTGCCGAAAAGCAGGAAGTACGCGTGATCGCTATTGCTGACCACGATTCTGTCGCAGGCGTCGCAGAAGCTGCCCGTGCAGGTTCTGCGGTGAATGTGGGCGTGATCCCGGCCGTTGAGCTTTCAGTTCAGTTTAAAGAGTGGCATGATGTTCACCTGCTTGGGTATGGCATTGACTATAATGATGAGTCGTTTCTCCACAAACTTGAAGGCTTTCGGAATCGCCGTGAAGGGCGCAACGATGAAATTCTCGTACGTGTGAACGACAGTTTGAACGCTGAAGGTCGATCTCCATTAAAGCGTGAGGATGTGCTGGCTTTTGCCCGCGACTGCATTGGCCGACCGCATATTGCCCGGTTGTTACTGGAGCGGGGATATGCAGATACGATGGAAGACGCGTTCCGTCGCTACCTCGTTCCCTGCAATGTCCC
>CAIRND010000556.1 GCA_903879825.1 uncultured Geobacteraceae bacterium | reverse complement strand
CGTACCGGTCGAATCATAATTGTTTCGGCTATTGATAATCTGGTAAAAGGCGCGTCCGGCCAAGCGATTCAGAATATGAATCTGGTGTGCGGATTCCCTGAGACAATGGGCTTGGAAGGCCTGGCGCTGTTTCCCTGACTTATGCCATTTATTCCGACAACAGTAGAAGAAATGCGGCAACGCGGCTGGGCTGAGCTTGACGTAATCTTTATCAACGGCGATGCCTATATCGACCACCCCTCCTTTGGTGTGCCGCTGTTGGCCCGCTGGCTTGAAGCGCACGGTTTTCGGGTCGGCATCATAGCCCAACCTGACTGGCGTTCAAAAGAGCCGTTCATGACCCTTGGGCGCCCTCGGCTGTTCTTTGCCGTTTCGGCCGGCGCAATGGATTCCATGGTATCCCACTATACCCCGGCCCGAAAGCTGCGCCATGATGACGCCTACACACCCGGCAATCGGCATGGAGCGCGCCCCAACCGGGCAACGATGATTTATACCTCCCGCCTGAAAGAAGCTTTCAAAGACATTCCAATTGTGATTGGAGGCATCGAAGCCTCGCTGCGCCGTTTTGCCCACTATGATTTTTGGGAAAACAAGGTACGGCGCTCCATTCTGTTTGATGCCAAAGCGGATCTGCTGATCTATGGCATGGCCGAACGGGCGATTTTAGCAGTGGCCGAACGGATGCGGGATGGCGAGCGACTGGCGGAAATTCGTGATGTGCGGGGTACGGCATACGGTTGCAGCGGACTTGATAGCGGTACTCATGTCACGATCCCCTCATATGAAGAGATATCCGCCTCCAAAGAAAAATTTGCGGAGGCATTTCGGGTTGCCTATCTTCAGCAAAATCCCTGGTCTGCCCAGACGGTACTTCAGCAGCACGGCAATCGGGCGCTTGTGTGCAATCCACCGGCGCTCCCTCTGACAGAGGCTGAAATGGACAGCATCTATGCCCTCCCTTTTGAAAAGAGTCCGCACCCATCGTATAGCGAAACGATTCCGGCCTGGGAACAGATCAAGACCTCCATCACCAGTCATCGCGGCTGCTTCGGCGGCTGTGCTTTCTGCGCCATAACCATGCATCAAGGAAAAACAATACAGTCGCGCAGCCAACGATCCATTCTGGATGAAATAACGGCAATGACCCGTAAATCGTGGTTTCGCGGCTCTGTCAGTGACATCGGCGGACCGACCGCCAACATGTTTGGACTCGGCTGCAGTAATTCTGATGCCATGAAAAAATGTCAGCGCGAAAGCTGCATCTTTCCAAATATCTGCAAAAATCTGCGCACGGGTGACAAACCGGCAACATCACTGTTGCAGGCGGCACGATCTTTGGCCGGTGTCAAGCACACCGCTGTTTCGTCCGGAGTGCGCTATGATCTGCTTGAGAAGCAGCCAGCCTATTTCAGTGAGTTGACAGGTCATCACGTGAGCGGTCTGCTCAAAATTGCTCCGGAGCACCTGGTAGATCGTGTCACCGACATCATGCGCAAACCGGGTAAAAAAGCCTTTGAGACTTTTTTCGCTCGTTTCCATGAGGAAAACCTGCGGCTTGGCAAGCGCCAGTACATCGTGCCGTACCTGATTTCAGGACATCCCGGTTGTACGCTGGCTGATATGCTCGAACTGGCACTTATTCTTAAAAAAATGGGCATGAAGGTGGAACAGGTGCAGGATTTCACTCCGACCCCCGGCACGATTGCCACCTGCATGTTCTACAGTGGTATCGATCCGATGACCGGCACGCGGGTTTATACGGCTACAAGCGACCGAGACAAGGGACTGCAAAAATCTTTGCTGCTGTGGCATGTGCCGGCAGAACGGACAAAAGTGTTGGAAGCTTTAAAGGAGCTGGGACGGGAAGGTGATTCTGCGTTACTCTGGGGGACGGGAACCGGGATTGAGCAGCGTCCGGCGCTACAGCACCGAAAACTACCCGTAAAAAAAGCCCGCTGAAATCAGCGGGCTCTAGAGAACATACAGAGTTCCAGTAAAAATTACTTTTTAACCACGTTTGCAGCCTGAAGACCTTTCGGGCCCTGAGTGATTTCAAAAGTTACTGCATCACCTTCTGCAAGCGACTTGAAACCATCTCCGCCAATTGCGGAAAAATGAACAAAAACGTCTTCGCCGCCTTCCTGCTCGATGAATCCAAAACCTTTTGTGTCGTTAAACCATTTAACTTTACCCTGTGCCATTTTCCTGCCTCCTTTTGTGTCCGGTTTTCACCGGTACGGTTGGTTACCGCTATAGTTTCTGGAGTCTGATGCAGGAAAAGCGCAAAGCCTGGTCAAACGTGCTACTTGCAACGTTCTGCAAAAACTTCCGAAACTGCGTGCCCGAGTCGTTTATCATAGCCATAAAGCGAGTGTCAAGACAATTCACACCTTTTCAGGGCGCCTTCAATTCCTCGTTTTTACTCTGCAGTTTTTTCACCAGCTTCTCGTAACTGCTCGAGGTGATTATTTTATTAAACTGGCTCCGATAATTTGAAACAAGGCTCACGCCTTCAATGACAACATCATAGACCATCCACTTGCCATTCTGTTTAAACAGCTTGTAATCAAGGGTAAATTCATCGCGAGCCGCAGTGACAACCTTCGACTTTATCTCTGCATATTCCTCTTCTACGATTTCTTTGATATAGACAATTTTTTCATTGTTGTACGATTCAATCTTCCCGGCGTAGGAGTTTTCAAGCAGCGTCGCAAAAAGTTCCGCGAATTGTTTCTTCTCGGCAGCGGTGCGCACGTTCCAGTGTTTACCGAGCGAGCGCTTCGCCATTTCTGAATAATCAAAAATGGTACTTATGGCTTTTTTCAGCGCTTGGCGACGTTTCACCTCATGCTTTTTCAGCTCTTTGTCCGCCACAATATGCACGACTTCATCGACGGTCTTTTTCACCTCATCGGTCGGGCTTGCACAGGCAACGGAAACGGTGAATAGTGACGCTGTCAGTACCAATAGGATTCGTTTTAACATGCGACCTCCCTCCAGATTATTTTTCGAGACTGCGTAAAGGTTCATTTGTAGCATAGTCAAGATTGGCTGCTGCTATTCGATAATTGTAGATGGATTTAAAAAAGTCGGCACGCATGGTTGAATATGCCTGCAGCGCCTCAAAGATGTCTTTCGCGGGTCCCATACCAAAATCAAAGTTGGCAATTGCGGTTACTGCCCATTTCTTGGCGTTTAAATAGGCATTTCGCGTTGCGATAGTGCTGTTTTTTGCTTCTACCAGATCCAGGTAAAACTTTTTCACCTGGAGCGGCACGTTGGCATCGGCAAAATCTCGGGTACTGAGCAGACGATTATACTGGGCGCGCTCACCGGCCACTTTAGCTCCGGTTATACCGAAATCAAGTTTCCAGCGCGCCCCAAGAGCAACACCGGCAACAAGATGATTGAACTGATCGTTAATGTAGGGGTTTTGGACACGTTCCCGCTCGTCAGCATAAGCCCAGGAGAAAAGTCCTCCCAGAAAGATATCGGGATAATAGTTGGCTTTGGCCGCCTCAATGAGCGCCGAGCGCGCTTTAAGCCCTTCAGAAATCTGGTGAAATTCGGGACGCCTATTGCGGGCATTTTGTATATACGTTTCAAGAGAAAGAATCTCGACGTCAGTGATGGCAAGTCGCTCGGTGCCGGTTTCCAGCACTGCATCTACCGGCAGGCCCAGTCGGGACCGTAGTGCGGCCAGTGCCAGCGCCTCACCTTTTTTTGCCTCTTCAAGATACTTCGTGGCCATCCCCGAAAAGGCATCAAGTTTATAGAGATCCATTTCATCAACCGTATCGGACCCCTGGTTGAGGAGCTTCTGGGCCTTCTCGCGCGCTTTGATCAGGATCTCTTCGACTTCCAGCACCAGCTCCTTCATCTCTCGGGCCAGCAGCAGACCATTATAGTATTCATGCACTTTCTGGACAATCTCATTGGCCCGCTGCTGCTTGCGGGAGCGATCAACTTCGATACCGTGGGTGGCAGCCTTCATATTTTCGGAAATCTTGCCAAAAGTGTAGAGCGGTTGGATGATAGTGGCATCAGCGCTGGTAAACCAGGTAACCGCATTGAAACTGAATGGTTTGTCGGTGAGGACTTTGGGGTCAATGTCTGCGCGGGAGGCCATCGGGGCTGGTCCCAACAGAGTTGTCAACTCCAACTGAGGAAAGCGGTATGACTTTGCTTCGTCCAGTTTGCTGGTCGCCAGGTCAATGTCGTTCTGGGCTTCACCCAGTTCAGGCGCCGACTTCAAGGCCATGCGGATACAATCGTCCAGGGTTAACACAAGTGGTGCGGATGGTGTTTCAGCCGCGTGGGTGATAGTTACGCCGGCACACAATGCCCAGCAGATACAGACAAATAATTTCATTACTACATTCCTCTGCGGCCGGTTACTCAACCTTGCCATGTATAAATTTGCTCACCAACTCTTCAATATCAATGGCCGACTCGGTCTCTCGAATCGAGTCATTATTTTTTAACATTTTTTCGGAGCCACCGGGGCGGAGTTTGATAAATTTATCACCAATGATACCGCTTGTCCGGACCGAGGCGATAACATCATCAGTGATTTTTACGCCGGATTTTATTTTAAGAACGGCCAGTGCCCGATCGCCACTTTTAACATCAAGGGCGATTCGGTCAACTTTACCGACTTCGACTCCGGCCACTTCAACACGCGCACCCGGTTTCAAGCCGGAAACCGAATCGAATTTGGCCGTAACAGAGTAAAAATCGCCGCCGACAATTTCCATTTTTCCCAGTTTGATTGACACATATCCCAGGCAAAGGATGCCGATCAGCATAAAAGTGCCAACCATCATTTCTAGCTTAATCATGTTCATATTTCGTACCTCTTCGTAGACTAAACCATCTGGATCGGGCCATCAAGACTGCCGCTGATGAACTGCCTGATTGCCGGATCGGTAGAATGTATAATTTCATCCGGCGTACCGTGTTGCAGAATCTTGCCACGAAACAACATGGCCACGTTTTGAGCCACATCGAATATTTCCGGTATTTCGTGCGATACAATCACCGCAGTAAAGCCGAATTTCGCGTGGGTATCCTTGATAAGCTGGTGGATGGCCCGTTTTATGATTGGGTCGAGTCCGGTTGTTGGCTCATCAAATATGATTATTTTCGGGTTGAGTACCACAGCCCGTGCCAGGCCAACCCGTTTTTTCATGCCACCGGAGAGTTCATCCGGAAACTTGTGTTCAATGTTTTTCAGCCCCACATCTTCCAGAGCGGTAAGAACTCTGCCCCGGATTTCTTCCTTTGAAAGGGAGGTTTTTTCTTCCAGTGGAAACGCGACGTTTTCAAAAACCGTCATCGAATCGAACAGTGCCACATTTTGAAACAGCATGCCGAACTTTTCGCGGATCCGGTTTAATTCAGTGCGGCGCAGGTCAACAATACTTTCACCGTCCACCTCTACCGCGCCGCTATCCGGCTGCAGCAGGCCGATCAGGTGCTTTAGCAGCACGCTCTTGCCTTCGCCGCTTGGTCCGATGATTGCGGTGATTTTACCCGCTGGGATGTCAAGATCAAGCCCGTCAAGCACCTTTTGCGGACCGAATGACTTATGAACATTTCGAAGAGTAATCATGTCAGAGCAGCACCGAGGTGAGAAAGTAGTCCCACACGAGAATAATAACGGACGTTAGTACGACCGACTCGGTTGTTGCCTTGGAAACTCCCTCGGCACCGTACCCCGCGTAATAACCCTTATAGCAACCGATCCACGCAATGATCAAACCAAAGGAGAATGATTTTACAAAACCGGAGTAGACGTCGCGCCAGACCACCGATTTTTCCATTTCATAGAAATAGGCCCCCGGATTAACCCCCAGCAACTTGACGCCAACCAGCCAACCGCCATAAATACCGATTACATCAAAGATGGCACACAGCAGCGGGAGAGAGATCATGGCGGCGATAAACTTGGGGGTTACCAGATACTTGAAAGGGTCAAGCGCCATGGTTTCCAGGGCGTCGATCTGTTCGGTTATCCGCATGATGCCGATTTCTGCCGTGATGGCGCTACCAGCCCTCCCGGT
>CAIRND010000555.1 GCA_903879825.1 uncultured Geobacteraceae bacterium | reverse complement strand
TTGAACGATTTATTGCTCTTCCAGACGAACAAGCTGTCCTTTTACCTCTTTTTTTAGAGCCGGGTTTGCGTTCGGGAGTGCAATTATCTGCCGATAGGCCCGGACCGCTTCACTCCTGTTTCCCTTGCGCTCATACACCCTCCCCATTCCCTGCAGTGCCAATGGGTCGCCGTCGTCCGCCAGGGGGCGGTAGGTCCTCAGAGCATCGTCCAGCTTGCCGGTGCGCTCCTGCAGTATGCCAAGGTTGATAACGAGGCTCCTGTTGCCGGGGTCGGCAATCGTTGCTTCGGAAAAGAGACGCAGCGCTTCCTGGCTGTTTCCTTTTGATGAATAGGCGATGGCCGCATTAATCATAGCGGGCACATAATCAGGTTTTTTTGCCAGTGCCCGCTTTGCTTCTTTGACCCCTTCGTCAAACATGCCGAGGTTGTTGAGGGCGGCAGCAGCGTTATTCATAATGACAAAATTATCAGGATCGATCTTCAGGGCCTTGCGGTAATTGGCAAGCGCCAGACGCCAGTCGGATGCCTGCTCGGCTGAGCGGGCTGCATACAGAAGCGCATCCCTTTTTTCTGTGTCTACCTTGCCTGATGAAGCTGCTTCTACACGTGGTGTCACCGGAACGCTTTGTTGTGCCGGAATCTTCTTTGGTGCTGGTTGTACCGCCGCCAGCCTCCGATGAACGTGTCGTGATTTTGCTTTGCTCCGTTTTACGGTTGATTCCGCTTGCTGCGTCAGAACAGTTGCTTTTTCAGGTTCTGCCTTTTCCACCGGTGTCGGTGGTGTAACCACCTGCGGTGTTGTGGCGACAGGCGAGGCTGTTGTCGCCAGTTTCGCTGGCTGAGGCGCCGAAGCCGCTTTGCGTGTTAAAAGCGCGGTAACCCTGCTGTACTGGGTCATGGCGAGAAGGCCAGACACAATAATCACGACGGTAACTACGGTTATTGTTACGTATCGGCTTTTTTGCTTGATGACTTTAATCGGAGTGTCATACGAGCTGGTGAGGGTCGGAGGAATGTCCTTGCCGCCGGATTGTGCCGGGTTGTTTCTCTTCGAGAGAAGATCCGCCAGAAGGCTCATGAAGTGTACCGATTATGCGTCATTTGGGTGTCCATTGTGAATGGTCTCTACTTCAACTTCGGGCGATACAGCTCCGTGGATTCTTTATACAGATACAACAGGGTCTGCGGGTCAGGTTGGCCGGTGACTTTGAGACCTTTTCCCTCTTGATACGAATTAAGCGCTTCCACTGTTTTTCGATCGAACACGCCGGTAGTGGTAACTGCCACTCCCGCCTGCTTAAGAAGTTTCTGAAGGGCGCCCGCCGCTTTGCCTTTTGTTCCCGCTGTTATATGTGTCGGCACATGGTAGTGATTCTTAAACAGGATCAGCGTTTTACCCTGCCAGATATGTTCAAGCTCATTTCTGGTTAACGAGTTAATGCCGGCAGCCAGTGGAGACAGGACGTATTCACTGCCGGATACCTTGACCAGTGTTGAATATATCTCCTGTCCCGTTGCCGAAGTGCCGATCATCAGAACGGCGGGATAGTCCATCTCAAGTACTTGATCCAGAGTGCAGTTGAATTGCAACAGTTCCAACCCCTTCCTGGAAGCCAACTGTTCAATGGAACTTTCGGGTGTCATGCCTGCTTTGTCCCGTTTTTCTGCCGGAGTCAGGTTCCAGGCCAGAGCCAGCGCATTAAACGCTTTCAGGGCCGCAGTAAGAGGCTCTGCTGAGGAAATATCTTTCGCAATACGTGCCGTACGTGGAATTTCAGCGGTCGTCGCGATTGGGGTTTCACTACCGGTTTGTTTCTGTCGGGCTGAGGAGATCTGTGCAGCCACCGGTGTGGCGGGAGGTTTTCCCGGCTTTGGCGTGAACGGAGAATTAAGAGTAAATACATAGAGTGCCACTCCGGCCAGGATAGTCAGGATCAGCCCCGCAGCGAGGGCGGGGGATGATTTGCCGAAGCGTGACACGGACTGTACGGTTGAGGTGCCAAACGAGCGCCGCTCTCCTTTGTCTGCCGCGTTGACGATGCTGCTCAAGGCGAGCGGTTCCATGACATCGGACGCGCCTTTTTTTATGTGAGTATCAAAAACCTCTCTGCTGCCATCAAGAAAGGCGGACATGAGCCCCCGTGAGGCGAGCAGATTGATGGTCCTCGGAATTCCACCGGAAAGATCGAAAATAAGATCTTTCGCTTTCTGGTTGAACAATAGGGAGCTATTGCCCCCTTTAATTAGCCGGGTGTTGATATAGTCGGAGGTTTCAGCTTCGGTAAGCGGCTTGAGCTGGACGCGCACGGTAATTCGCTGGTTAAGCTGGCGGAGCGGATCACTGAGCAGTTTGGTACGTAGTTCAGGCTGCCCGATTAAGATTATCTGGAGAAGTTTTTCCTTTTCAGTCTCGAGATTGGAGAGGAGCCGCAGCTCTTCTAACGTCGCCCCAGGAAGCTCCTGGGCTTCATCGACAATAATAGCGACCCGCTTATTGTTGGCCGCGTGGGTGAGTAAAAAACCGCGGAAGGCTTTGAGCATATCATTTTTGCTCGAACTGAGCGGTATTTTGAAATCGTCAAGAATCGCTCTGAAAAACTCGTCCGGTGAAAGACGGGGTGTCATGATCAGAGCAATCTCGGCCCGATCTTTCCATTTTTCTGTGAACAGGCGCAAGATGGTGGTCTTGCCGGTGCCCGGCTCGCCGGTCAGTACACAGAACCCTTCCTTCTGCGTGACGCAGTATTCGATTGAGAGTAACGCGGTGGCATGGGCCGGTGAATTGTAAAAATAGGCGGTATCCGGCGTAAGACGGAACGGGTCATCGTTGAGTTTGAAATATGAAAGATAATCCGTTGCCATGTTGTGTCAGAACCTCCTACGACTTTCCTACCTTGGAGACAAGATCGTAAATCGGGAGCAGCAGCCCCATGATGATAATGGCGAACATTCCGCCAATAACCGTCATGACAACCGGCTCGATAATCTTCCCCAGGTTCTCGGTGGCATCGTCCAATTTTTTTGTGTAGTACTTAGCCAGAAAATCCAGCTGTTTGTCAAGGGTTCCGCTCGTTTCGCCGATACGGATCTTGCTGATAACCAGAGAAGGAAGGATTTTCTGCTGTTCGAGCGCAACGGAAATCGGGTTGCCGTTAAGGATACTCTCCTTTGCCCGTAAGAGATGTGTGCCGAAATATTCATTGCCGATTGCCGGTATCAGTAGGTCAAAGAGCCGTTTGAGCGGGATGCCGGCTGCGATCATCATCCTGAACTGTTCTGCGAAGGTGGCCAGCAATTTGTTGAAGAGAATAATTTGCAGCAGCGGTATTTTTATCAAAGTCCGGTCCCGCAGATACCGGAATGAACTGTTTTTACTCAGCAGGGTCAAGGCCACCGGAACCAGCACCAGCGTGAGCGGAATAACCTTCCAGTGCGCCTGGAAAAGGCTGCTGGAGTTTATCAGCAGCAGTGTCAGTGCGGGAAGTTTAACCCCCATGCTCTTCAGGGTTGAAGTCATGCTCGGGATAACGAACAGCATCCAGAAAACCAGAGCGCCAAGGGTGGCAGCGAAAGCGAAGATCGGATACATGAGTGCTTTTTTAATGGCACCCGCCAGGTTCTGCATTCTCTGAAGAAGATCAGTTGCTTCCTGCAGACTCGCATCAAGGCGTCCGGTCTCCTCACCGACTGCAACCAGGGTTTTGATGATATCCGGAAAGATGTTTCCCTGGGCTGCCAACGCCCCAGAGACAGAACTGCCGCTTTCCAGTCGCTGCTGGATATCGCACAGAATCGGGGTGAAGGAGCTGTTTGATGTGGATGCGATGAGGTCATCCAGGCAGGTGATTATCGGTACGCCGGCCTTCAGCATAACCGAAAAGCCGCCGGTGAATTCCAGAATATCCGTCCGGCTGATCTGACTTTCCAGATAATATCTGCTTAACCAGGCAACCTGACCGGCGGTTTCGCGGATTGAGAGGAGGTAAAGCCCTTTGGCACTGACATCCCGCGACGCCGCTTCCGCCGTTTCGGAGCTGATGCTCCCCGTGATGACCTTGCCGGAATAGTCGGTAGCGCGGTAGGCAAAAACTTTCATCCCACGACCCTTTGGACCTCTTGCAGGGTTGTGTGGCCGGCGACAACCTGATTGAGCCCTTCTGTGAAGAGCGGCACCA
>CAIRND010000554.1 GCA_903879825.1 uncultured Geobacteraceae bacterium | reverse complement strand
GGGAGCCGGACTTGGGCTGGCGCTTTGTAAAACCATGCTTGAAAAACAGGGAATTCCGTTTCTTGCACACGCAGACTTCCATGATGGAATTCGCTATACCATCACACTTCCCACCCGTAAGGAGGAACAGCCATGAGTAGACTATTGGTAGTAGATGATGAGGCCAACATCCGGTTGTTGTACGCCGAAGAGTTAAAAGATGAGGGCTATGAAGTGGTAACGGCGGCCAGCGGTACCGAAGCCGTTGAACGGCTGCAGGGAACCACATTTGACCTGGCGGTTCTGGATATAAAGCTGAAAAACGAAAGCGGTATTGAGCTGCTGCAAAAACTGGTCAAGGAGCGGCACGACATGCCGGTTATCCTCTGCTCGGCATTTTCCTGCTACAAGGATGATTTTTCGGCCTGGTTGGCGGATGGTTATGTCGTCAAGTCGGGTGACCTGACCGAGCTGAAACAGGAAATAGCACGGGTACTGGCCAAGAAGGCGCTGAAGGTGAAGCCGGGAGTGTGAAAATAATAAAGGAGTTCCTATGAAAGCAGTCATCATGGCGGGCGGCTTCGGCACCCGCATCCAGCCGCTTACCGGCAGTATGCCAAAACCGATGATCCCACTTTTCAACCGTCCGATCATGCTTCATATCGTTGAGTTGCTTAAAAAATACGATATAACTGATCTGGTCATGCTGCTGTATCATCAACCCTTTTATATCAAAAATTTCTTCCGCGACGGCTCCGATTTCGGCGTAAAAATCACCTATGTCACCCCGATATCCGATATGGGAACTGCCGGTGCGGTTAAGGCGGCTGAAAAATATCTGGATGAACGTTTTCTGGTCATCAGTGGCGACCTCCTGACCGATTTCAACCTTAAAAAAATTATTGATTTTCATGCTGATCACAAGGCAAAGGCCACGATTACGCTGACATCGGTCAAGGATCCGCTGCAGTTCGGCGTCGTGATCACTGATAAGGAAAAGCGAATTACCCAGTTTCTGGAAAAGCCGGGCTGGGGCGAAGTAATTTCTGACACGATCAATACCGGAATTTATGTGCTGGAGCCGGAAATATTCAAATACATCCCGGCGGGAGAGAACTTCGATTTTTCTCAGGATCTGTTCCCGCTCATGCTGAAAAACGAGGATGCGCTTTTCGGTGTGACCGCTAAAGGATATTGGCGCGATATCGGCAATACCGATTCCTATCGTGAAGCGTACCACGATATTTTCAAAGGCAGGGTGAATCTGAAGATCGACGAGCCGAAGCAGGACTTTGTCGGTAAGGATCTGCGCATCGGTGCTGATGTAAAACTGCAGCAGGCCGCCGGTCTTGAGGGTACGGTCGTCATTGGCGATAACAGCCAGATTCTGGGCGATGTACGCATCAAGGATTCAGTCATCGGCCGCAACTGTACCATTGAAGCGGGGGTCAGACTCAACCGCTGCATTATCTGGGACAATTCCTATGTCAAAAAAGGGGCCCGCATTACCGACAGCGTCATCTGTTCCAACGTCCGTATCGGACAGGGGGCGGTTCTTGAGGAGGGGGTCATTGTCGCAGATGAAACCGCGGTAGGCGACGAAGCGGTTATCAAAGCCGATGTAAAAATATGGCCCAAAAAGACGATCGAGGCCGGCGCCACCGTCACGACCAATATGATCTGGGGCGAAAAGTGGAAAAAGGCCCTTTTTGAGGGAGCAATCATCAAGGGACTTTCCAATGTGGAGCTCACGCCTGAATTTTGTGCCAAGCTCGGCTGCGCTTATGGCACCTCTCTCCCCAAAGGCAGTTTTGTTCTGGGCGGTCGTGATTCAAACCCCTCTTCCCGCATGCTCAAGCGTTGTTTCATGGGGGGACTGCTTTCGGCTGGTATCAATGTCCGCGATATGAAAATGACATCGCTGCCGCTGGTTCGCTATAAGCTGAAGACGTTTGGCGAGGTTGGCGGAGTTCATTTCCGTCAGGCACAAGATGATCCCGCCCAGCTGGAGATAGTTTTTCTGGATGGTGATGGCCTCGATTTTTCCAGCAACATGGGGAAAAATGTTGAACGCACGTTCTTCAAGGAAAATTTTCGCCGGGCGCACCATACCGAACCGGGTGTTATTACTGATATCAACAATGTCGGTGACTTTTATCGGGAAGGTTTTTTACGGGCACTTGATCGTGAACTGCTCAAAAAATCGGCTTTTACGGTTATTGTGGACTTCAATTTTTCCCCCGCCAGCCAGACGCTGCCCCAGCTTTTGAATGAACTCGGTTTCTCGGTTATCGCTCTCAATGCGTATGTGGATGAAGGTCGCGGAGTCCAGATCAAGGAAAAAGAGCTGGCCCTAAACCAGCTTTCGGCTATCGTTTCATCTCTGCGGGCCCAGGCGGGTTTCTGGCTTGATCCTTCTGCAGAAGCGATTACGATGGTGGATGAAACGGGGCGGATTTATACCGGCATCGAACTGCTCTCTCTGGCAGTGGCGCTGCTGCTGAAAACCGGTCAGAAGGGTGCGGTTGCCGTGCCGGTGCAGGCACCCTCCACCATCGAACAGATGGCCGGACAGAAGGGGTGCCAGGTGGTGCGGACCAAAAGTTCCGACCGCGCCATGCAGGAGGTCGCCTCTTCCTCGGAAATCGTCCTGACCGGTGCCACTGATGGCCGCTTCGCCTTCCCCCGCTTTCAATCGGCATTTGATGGCATGTTTGCCATTGCGCGGGTGATGGAATTGAGTGCCGCCAGCGGAATGCCGCTGTCACAGGCGCTCTCGGATGTGCCGCGCAGCGCCTTTCTGCAAACAAGTCTCCCCTGCCCCTGGGAAATGAAGGGGGGCATCATGCGCAAGATGAGCGAAGACAGCCTGGAAAAAGAAGCGACTTTCATCGATGGCATCAAAGTGCACATCGGCGCGGAGTGGGTATTAGTGCTGCCTGACCAGTATCTGCCGGTCGTCCACATCGTCGCAGAATCGAAGGATCACAAGTCGGCCCAGAGGCTGCTGAGTGAGTATGAGAAAAAGATTGTTGTGTGGAAAAAGGAGATGGTGTAACCGAATATGCCCAAGCAACTTGACGTGGTCATCGTATGGCATATGCACCAGCCGTACTACAAAGATCCGCTGAAAAATGAGTACGCACTCCCCTGGACGTATTTGCACGGTATTAAAGATTATTTCGATATGCCCGCAATTGTTGAAGATACACCCGGCGCCACCGCGGTTTTTAACCTGGTGCCGTCGCTGATCGAACAGCTGTTGGAGTACGCCTCCGGCAGTGCGATTGACCCGTTTCTTGAAAAAGGGAAGGCCGCTCCCTCTGATTTGAGCCACGAAGACCGTATTTTTCTGCTGGAGAACTTTTTCTCCGCCAACAGGCAAAATATGATCGAGCCCTCACGGCGCTATCTGGAGCTGCTCTATATGGCCGGTGAAGGTAAGCCGGGGAGCGCCGCTGAGCGCGTCAGGCATTTTACCGATCAGGATTTTCTGGATTTACAGGTATGGTTCTTTTTGGCCTGGACCGGTGAGGCGGCCCGCCGCCGCTATCCCGCCTTTGCCGATCTGATTGCCAAGGGTGAAGACTATACCGCCGCCGATAAGGAACTGCTTTTTGCCACCCAGTTGGAAGTGTTGCAGGCGATAATCCCGCTCTATCGACGCCTTCACAATGAAGGGCGGATCGAACTTTCAGTGACTCCCTACTATCACCCCATACTGCCGCTGTTGTGCGATATACGCTGTGCCCAGACCGCCATGCCGCGTGTGACGCTCCCTGTCACGACTTTTCGACACCCTGAGGATGCCCGTGCTCAGATACATCGCGGCATTAACTACTTCCGGGAAATATTTGGTTTTACCCCCACCGGGATGTGGCCTTCGGAGGGTTCGGTCAGCAACGAAACAGTGACAATCATTGCCGAGAGCGGTATCGGCTGGATTGCGACAGATGAGGAGATTTTGGGAAAAAGTATTGATGGAGGGCTTGGTGCCGGTAAGGAACGCCTCTATCGACCGTGGCGCTACAGCAGCAGCAAAGGCGAAATCGGCATTTTTTTTCGCGATCACCAGCTTTCCGATCTGATCGGTTTTACCTATTCACAGTGGGAGGCGGAACGTGCTGCGGCTGATCTGTGTGATCGCCTCAACGCAATAAAATTACGCCTTGGTGGAGAAGGGCGGGTAGTCCCCATT
>CAIRND010000553.1 GCA_903879825.1 uncultured Geobacteraceae bacterium | reverse complement strand
GTCACCAAGACCGGCAAATTTCAGCGTCATGCGCGCGACCTCATGGCTGTTGCGGGTGAGGATTCCAATCGTGCACTGGTCACGCACCAACTGGGAGAGCAGCTCCCGGGCGCCTGACGCTGCAACCGCCTGAGCGGAAAGATCACGCTCTATACCATCGAGTTTTTTGTGGAGTCGTGCAGCCTCATCCGGATGCAATGAGTCAAGGTGGGAAAGTATATCGGCCTCAGGGGGGACTCCAAGCGCCTCCCGTATGACAGTGAAATCGTGTACCGCAACCGTCAGAGTTCCATCAAGGTCAAAAATCCAGTGTTTGCGGAAAACAATATCGTTAGCATGTAGTTGTGTGGACACCATAGGTCACCGAATCATATAATTCTCTGATGTATTATTTTATACGCGGGATAATTTTCAACACGATCAGGCCAAGCACCAACCCCCAGAATGCGCTGCCGATACCCCCCAGAGTAAGCCCTGATGCGGTTACGAGGAAGGTAATAAGGGCCGCATCGCGTTCCCGTTCATCCAAAAGTGCGCCCGTCAGGCTGTTGCCGATGGTTCCAAGCAGTGCAATACCTGCAATCGCAGACACCAGCTCTTTCGGCAGTGCGGTAAACACACTGACGACTGTCGCACCAAGCACACCGGTTATTATATAGAAAATACCGGCCCAGACCGCCGCAAGATAGCGGCGTTGGGGGTTTCTATCAGCTTCCGGGCTCATGCAGATGGCGGCGGTTATGGCGGCCAGGTTGAACTGGAAGCCACCAAAAGGCGCCAGGAGCACTCCGGTTAATCCGGTCCACCCGATGAGCGGCGAAACAGGGGTCTGGTAGCCGTTGGCGCGTAGAACGGCCATTCCCGGCACATTTTGAGACGCCATCGTGACGATAAACAGTGGGATACCGACACCAATAATTGACGTAAGAGTGAACGTCGGCGCGGTAAATATCGGTTGCGCGAGTGTAAACCGTACCGCCTCAACATGGATCAAGCCACCCTGTGCCGCCCACACCAGCCCACCCAGCAAAGTAAACGGGATCGTATAGCGCGACTGTAATCTTCGGGCAGCAAAGTAGATGAGCAACATCACGGCAACAAGCCAGAGCTGGGAACCAAGAGAAATAAACACCCCTAAACCGAAGCGCAACAAAACCCCCGCCAACATGGCTGCCGCCAGCGAGTGAGGAACGTGTTTCATGAGCATTTCGACCCAACCGGCAACGCCGCAGATAGTGAGCAGCACAGAGGCGAAAATAAAGATTCCGATGGCATCGCTCATCGGCACACCAACCAGCGCCGTAGTCAGCAGCGCCGCTCCTGGCGTCGACCAGGCGGTCAACACCGGACTGCGGAAATACAGGGAGAGGCTGATGCAGGTCACGCCCATACCGAGACCAAGGGCGAGTAACCAGGAGCTGATATGGGCAGCACTGGCACCTGCTGCGGTGGCCGCCTGAAAAACAATGGCGGCTGAACTAGTGTAGCCGACCAGTACCGCGATAAAACCGGCAGAAATATGCGACAGCCCGAAAAATCTAATCATGACAACTTTCTTCGCTCCGGTGGATTTTGACGTTTTTTATAATTGCGGCATGACGCTCTCGTCACGCTCCCAGCCCTTTAAGAAAATCAGCCATATTTGTCACATCCTGCAGCTCCCGGAATTCCCGGTAGCCATCAATACCATCAGCATCCAATCCGCGATAAAAATGGGGCCGGGAACTTTTCAGTCCTGACAGAACTTTACCGGTG